>DFYV01000147.1 GCA_002383425.1 Bacteroidales bacterium UBA4073
GGATAAAGTTCAAAGTTCAAGGTTCAAGGTTCAAGGTTCAAGGTTCAGGGTTCAAGGTTCAGGGTTCAAGGTTCAGGGTTCAAGGTTCAAGGTTCAAGGTTCAGGGTTTAATGTTAAAGGTTAAAGGATAAAGGATAAAGGTTAAAGGTTAAAGGATAAAAGTTAAAGGTTGAAGGTTCGAAGTTAAAAGTAAAAAAGCGTAATTAGTAATTCGTAATTCGTAATTTGAAATTCGTAATTTGAAATTTGAAATTCAAAAGATATCAACCATCAACCATCAACTATTTCTCCGAACAACTATCAACCATCAACCATCAACNNACGAGCTACCAACTGCTCCACCCCGCAATTCTATTTTTCAGTTGCAAATATAGTAAGTTTAATATAATTGACAAAGTTTATTTAGTTTTTTTAACACTGCTGAATGTTTTTGATTATTCTATGCCTTTATTTGCTACATTTCAAGTAAATTGCGTTCGCATTGCTGCTTTATATGAGGAAACTTTTTGCCACTAATCTTATTTTTCTTCTGCTTCTTAATGTGGTGGTAAAGCCAACATGGATTTTTGCCATCGACCGAAATGTGCAATTGGTACTTGGCGCCCAGGAGTATGGCATCTATTTTGCCCTCTTCAATTTTTCAATGTTTTTTAATTTTTTGCTCGATTTGGGCATTACCAACTTCAATAACCGCGAAATCAGCTTCCATCCATATATGGTTTTGCAGCAGTTTTCAAACATACTGGGTATAAAATTGGTATTGGGCTTGATTTATTTTGCGATTACTGTTGGACTTGCTTTTACATTTGGTTTTGACAGTAAACACATGGCGCTTTTGGTAATTTTAACAGTAAATCAATTTTTGGCATCGTTGCTCTTATTCGTACGATCAAACCTGAATGGGTTACATTTTTTCAAGGCCGACAGTGTACTAAGTGTTTTGGATAAGGTAATCCTTATTGGATTGTTGTCGGCAATCTTATGGGGAAACCTTGGGTTTAGTTTTACGGTTGAACTTTTTGCCCTGTGTCAAACCCTTTCGTATGCCATATCAATCCTGTTGGCACTATGGCTCCTTCTGGGAAAATACAGGATTGCAATTCAGCTCTCTTTAGATAGGTTGACGGTGGTAAAGCTGATTAAAAAAGGCTTTCCTTTTGCTGTACTTGTACTGCTGATGACTTTATACAGTAGGCTCGATACCGTTCTGGTAGAGCGTTTGAGCCTCGAGGGGGCTGTATCGGCTGGGGTTTACGCACAGGCATTCCGGCTTTTTGATGCCTTTAATATGTACTCGTACCTTTTTGCTGCACTTATGCTACCTATTTACTCCAGAATGTTGAGCAAGCACGAGGATATAGTTGAGATATTCAATTTCTCGTTCCACGGGCTTCTTATCCCAGTTATTGCTATTGCTATTCCAGCAATGATTTTTAGCCATCCGGTGATGAGTATTCTATACCACGACTATATTGACATTTCAGCAAAAGCTTTGTCCTTTTTAATGGGATCGTTTATTTTTGTCGCCTTTACGTATCTTTTTGGTACCGCATTAACTGCAATGGGGAGTATTTGGCTGCTTTGCCGAATCTCATTAGCTGTTGTTATTACAGGTTCTATATTCATGGTTATACTAATACCCCGTTTAGGGGTTACAGGGGCTGCTCTTGCCAATATGAGTGCAAATGCACTGGCCGCTTTACTTCAAGGTTACTTTTTTGTTCATAATCAACCAGGGGTAGTTCAAAAATCTTCGGTATTAAAAATTTCAATGTATATTGTACTTTACTTGGTAGTTAACTTAATATTACGGTACACTGTTGGAAACAACCTTACTGGATTCATAGCTGCATTGGGTTCAAGCCTGGTTATTATCGTTGGGCTACGCTTGTTAACTATCAAGGCAATTATACAGTTTGTCCGAAGTATTTGAAGTGCTTTTAGTAAATTTGAAAATGTTGATGGTCAAAAAGCATTTGTTTTACCACTTTTTTTTACTATCTTTGACAATAGTCCTTAAAGGTAAAAGCCTAAATGAATGGGAATACTTATTGAAAAGACACAGGATTGCCCTTATGTAAACTTTTCCGAAGAGGGAATACTTGAGATTGAAGGACGTTCAATTACCGAAGATCCCTTTACATTTTGGCAACCCCTGCTGGAATGGGTTGAGGGTTACTGTAAAAACCCATCGCCTACTACCCAGCTAATTGTATATCTGGAGTACTCCAACAGCAGCTCAAACAAGTACATTAGCGAAATCTTTCATAAACTTGAGGAGGTTCACGGTAAAAAAACCCAAATTTCAGTGAAATGGCGCTATGAGCTCGAAGATGATGCCATACTACAGTTAGGGCATGATTTCTCATCAATTTTTAGCTTACCCTTTAAGTTCGAAGAAGTAGCTGAAGCCAGGGAGCGTTTTAAAAAGGTGAAGATTCGAAGTAAAAAAACTGGCAGCGAGGCCATAATTTCTTACAGGTACTGGGATGCAATTGTTAGAAATGGGCATGGCGATGAGTATCAAATTTTGCAGGAATTTTCATAATATCTTATTTTTTCTCATATTTGTCTTCACTGATAAAACTTTTGAAGTATGCAAAAGTACGAATTGAAAGAAACAGCCACCACACCATACGTAAATTTCGATTCCGATTCCGGTATAATCCGTGTAGAGGGACGATCAATTCCGGAAAATGTGATCGATTTTTATCAACCCATTTTACGGTGGATTGATGAGTACGCAGCCAATCCGCAGCCCGAGACAATAATTCACCTCAAGTTTGAATACTTTAACACCAGCTCCTCGAAACGGATTTTTGACATAATGAAAAAGTTTGAGAAGTTGGCTGTCGATACGGGCAGGAAGGTTACCATCAATTGGTATTTTGAGGAGGACGATGAGGATATTTACTTTGCCGGTAACGATTACAAAGCCCTGATAAACAAGGTTGATTTTAACCTGGTTGAGATTAAAGGCTAATAATATTAATGAGTCCGGTATAAAAAGCATGTTTTATCTTAGCATAACAAGTTAAACGATTAATTATCAGGATATTAATAAATATTTTAAAAATTTACATCAATCTCTTATATTCAGTACTTTAACTTTACAAACTNNAACTTTATGAACTTTTTAGACTGAACTCATTAATACTCTATAACACCCTTCACCCCATAGGGGTGATTATTTTTTATGAATGGCACTAATAAGAAAAAAATTGTAAACGATCCGGTTCATGGCTTTATCAGCTTTAGCCATCCGCTTATTTTCGATTTAATTGAACATCCCTATTTCCAGCGATTACGTAATATTAAGCAGCTTGGCTTAACCTACCTGGTGTACCCCGGGGCAACCCATTCACGTTTTCAGCATTGCATTGGGGCGATGCATTTGCTCGACCTTGCAATTGATACCTTACGTAGTAAAGGCCTTGACATTACCGAACAGGAGGCCGAAGCTGCTGCTGTTGCAATTCTCCTACACGATATTGGACACGGGCCCTTTTCACACGCCCTGGAACATGTTATTGCAAACCACATAAGCCATGAGTACCTTAGCCGTTGCTACCTATACCAGCTTAACAAGGAGTTCAACGGTAAGCTTTCGCTTGCTATCGATATTTTTGAAGATAAGTATCCCCGGCATTTCCTGCACCAGCTCATATCAGGTCAACTTGATATGGATCGCATGGATTATCTCAAACGCGATAGTTTTTATACGGGGGTTTCAGAGGGTATTATTGGCACAGAGCGAATAATTAAAATGTTGAATGTGGTTAACGATACCTTGGTGGTTGAAGCGAAAGGGATATACTCCATCGAAAAATTTCTGATTGCCCGTAGGTTGATGTACTGGCAGGTTTACCTTCACAAAACGGTTGTTGCAGCCGAGCAGGTGCTCATNNAACCCTTGCTTTTCCTGCTTAGGAGTAAACTTTCAAAACCCGATTTTTTACCTGACGACGGCAATCCTGAGCCCCCTATACCTTTACAGTATTTTGCCATGATAGATGATAATGATATAATGGTTGCTGCTAAGCAGTGGATGCATCATCCCGATCAGGTGTTATCGCAACTTGCCAGTATGATTGTTAATCGCCGTTTACCAGGTGTTGAGCTTAAAAATTCAAACTTCGACAGCTCCCGGTTGCAAGACTTGAGGGTAAGTTTTAGGAAGGAATACCCGCACCTTGCCGAAAATTCCCATTACTTCGTTTTTACCGATTCCATAAGCATTAATGCCTATAGGCCAGGTGAAGAAGCTATTCAAATTTTGTATAACAACGGCCAGCTGGTTGATATTGCAATAGCCTCGGATATGCTTAATGCCAGGGCGCTGTCCGATGAAAGTAAAAAATTTTTTCTATGTTACCCAAAACAGCTAAGGAGCGTTTAGATTAAATTAATTAGTTTTGCAAATTGTTTACAATTAAATAATATGGAATTTACGGCAAAACTTATTGCTGATTTCTTGGGGGGAACATTAGATGGCGATCCCAACGTGAAGGTCTATACAGTGGCTAAAATTGAGGAAGGTTTTCCGGGAGCACTCGCCTTTTTGGCTAATCCCAAGTACACCCCTTATATTTATACCACCAAGGCATCCATTGTGTTGGTAAATAGCGATTTTATTCCTGAACATCCCGTGGAAGCCACATTAGTAAGGGTTAAAAATGCTTACGAGGCTTTTGCAACGCTTCTGAACCTTTACGCCCAGTCAAAACAACCCAAAAGCGGTATAGAAGAACCTTCGTTCATCCATAAATCAGTTCAGGTTGGTAAAGACCCCTATATTGGCGCATTCAGCTATATTGCCGAGGAAGTAGTTTTAGGCGATAATGTCAAAATATATCCGCAGGTGTACATTGGGCCAAAGGTTAAAGTGGGGAATAATACAACTATTTATCCTGGTGCGGTGGTATATGAAGAGTGTGTTATTGGTGATAGCTGCATTATTCATAGCGGTGCAGTTGTGGGTGCCGATGGTTTTGGCTTTGCTTCGGGTGAGGAAACCAACTACACCAAAATTCCGCAAATTGGTAACGTTGTACTTGAAGATCATGTTGAAATTGGTGCCAATGCAACAGTGGATAGGGCTACCATGGGGTCCACAATTCTTCGTAAAGGGGTTAAAATAGACGATCATGTCCACATCGCTCATAATGTGGAGGTTGGAGAAAATACCGTGATGGCAGCCCAAACAGGAGTTGCCGGTTCCACCAAAATAGGGAAAAACTGCATGTTTGGCGGGCAGGTAGGTGTTAGCTCCCATATCCGCATTGCCGATGGCGTTAAAGCAGGCGCCCAGGCAGGTATATCCGGAGATATTAAAAAACCCGGGGTAATTGTTTTAGGAAGCCCTGCCAGTGAGATTAGCAAACAGCGCCGTTCAATGGCAGCTTATAAAAATTTACCTGAGCTGATGAAAAAGTTGAATGAGCTGGAAAGGATTGTTGAAGAATTACGTTCGAAACTTAATGATTAGCTTACTATAAAGGCGCAAAATGCGCCTTTTTGTCGTTTAACTGAAATTTAACACAAATGGCAGATAAACAAAGAACAATAGCCCAGGTAGTTACCCTAAAAGGGAAAGGGTTACATACTGGTGCCGATGTTGAGGTGTCAATTGTACCAGCCGAGGTTAACATGGGAATTATTTTCCAGAGAACCGATTTGGAAGGCCAACCTAAAATTGAAGCGGTTGCCGATAATGTTGTTGATACTTCAAGGGGCACTACCATTGCCGTAAAAAACACCAGGGTTAGTACTGTTGAGCATATGATGGCAGCCTTATATGGTATGGGGATTGATAATGCCTTGGTACAGGTCAATGGCCCTGAAATGCCCATCCTTGATGGTAGCTCAAAGTTTTTTGTTGAGTCCATTGCAAAAGTTGGAACCGTTGAGCAGGGGGCTGAACGCAATTACTTTTGTGTAAAGGAGAAAATGGTTTATACCGATGAAAAGAACAATATTGAAATCATAATTTACCCTGACGATAAGCTTAGCATCGATGTGATGGTTGACTATAACTCAAGAGTCCTTGGGCATCAGTATGCCAAGATGAATTCGATTGAAGAGTTTCCTGCTCAGATATCACCTTCCCGGACTTTTGCTTTCTTTCATGAGCTGGAGGTGCTTCTGAAGCACAACCTGATAAAGGGAGGCGATTTAGAGAATGCCATCGTTATTATGGAGCATGAGGTACCCCAGGGGGAACTCGACAGAATTGCCGATCTCTTCAATAAACCTCACATACATGTGAAACCGGAAGGTATTCTGAACAACGTCGATCTTTATTTCGATAACGAACCCGCTCGCCATAAGTTGCTGGATATGATTGGCGATTTTGCACTTGTTGGGGTTCGCATTAAAGGGAAAATTATTGCCATGCGCCCAGGTCATAGGGCTAATACAGAATTTGCTAAAATGCTGCGTAGGCAGTACAAACTGGAGCGTTTAAAACCCACCGCTCCTCAATACGACCCTAACCAGCCCCCTTTAATGGACGTAAACCAAATCATGAAGGTACTTCCTCATCGCCCACCATTCCTGCTAATTGACAAGATTCTTTATTTGGATGGCACTACTGTGGTAGGCATGAAAAATGTTACCATGAACGAAGCCTTTTTTGTGGGCCACTTCCCCAATGAGCCTGTTATGCCCGGTGTGCTTCAGGTTGAAGCCATGGCTCAAACCGGTGGGATATTAGTGCTAAGCACTGTTCCCGACCCTGAGAACTACCTAACATACTTCCTGAAAATTGACCAGGTTCGTTTTAAACGCAAAGTTGTACCTGGCGATACAATCCTGTTTAAATGTTTTCTCAATGAGCCTATTCGTCGGGGGATAGCTAACATGACTGGTCAAGCATTTGTTGGCGATCAGCTGGTTATGGAAGGATTACTTATGGCACAAATATCAAAGGTTAAGGAGTAATGACAAAGCATAGCAATGTATTTGTTCATCCGGATGCCACCATTGGCAAAGACGTAACCATTGGGCTGTTTTCTTACATTGCAGGTGATGTAGTAATAGGCGATGGCACCTGGATTGGCCCAAATGTAACCATAATGGATGGTGCCCGCATTGGCAGGAATTGCCGAATATTCCCAGGTGCTGTTATCTCCGCTATTCCCCAGGACCTTAAGTTTAAGGGTGAAATAACCACAGCTGAAATTGGCGACAACACCACTATCCGGGAGTGTGCCACGGTAAACCGTGGTACAGCATCAAAAGGTAAAACCATAGTGGGAAACAATTGCCTGCTAATGGCATACTCACACATTGCACACGATTGCTTTCTCAAGAATAACATCATAATTGGCAATGGAACACAGCTTGCTGGTGAGATTGAAATTGACGATTACGCAATTCTTAGCGCTCATGTGTTGGTACACCAGTTTGAACGCATAGGTGCTCATGTTATGATTCAGGGAGGTGCTAAGGTTAATAAGGATATACCCCCTTTCATTATTGCTGCCCGTGAACCGCTTACCTTTGCCGGTATTAATCTTGTCGGATTACGCCGTCGTGGCTTTACCCCTCAACAAATTGCGACCATTCAGGAAATTTATCGTATCTTATATAATAAAGGCATGAATGTTAGCCAAGCTTTAACCTTTATTGAAACGCACATGGATATAAGCGCCGAGAGAGAGCTGGTGCTTAACTTTATTAAAAATTCTAAACGGGGTATTGTTCGTGAATATACTGGTACCGAACCCGATGAGGGAGTTGAACTATAGGTAATTTTTAAACCGGCTTATGCCGGTTTTTGCTTTTCATTGTTTTCCTTTAGTATCTTTACCTTGTTAAATTTTTTAGCACTATGCTTTTTCTATACAACACTTTCATCCGGTTTTATTACCTTCTGGTTTATTTTACTTCACCTTTTAACCAAAAGGCTAGATACTGGATACAGGGTAGGAAAAACATTTGGAATAGAATAAAGGAAACAGTGGAGCCATCGTCGAAAATAGTTTGGGTTCACTGCTCATCGCTGGGTGAGTTTGAGCAGGGGCGTCCTGTTATTGAGGCAATACGCCTTAAGATGCCTGAGGCAAAAATACTTTTAACTTTCTTTTCGCCGTCGGGTTACGAAATACGTAAGAACTATTCCTGCGCCGACTACATTTTTTACTTGCCCATAGATACAAGGGTCAATGCTCGTAAGCTGATCAAATTCGCTAAGCCCAGCATGGCTATCTTTATCAAGTATGAGTTCTGGTATCACTACCTCAATGAGCTGCGTAAAGCAAATGTTTCAACCTATCTGGTTTCCGCAAACTTCCGTCCCGATCAGGTTTTCTTTAAGTGGTACGGGAGCTGGTACCGTAAATTCCTGAAGAACTTTACATACTTTTTCGTACAAAACCAGCAGTCGATGGATTTGCTTGCTACAATTGGATTTAAAAACGTTAATGTTACAGGCGATACCCGGTTCGATCGCGTTACAAAGATTGCCCAGGAGGCAAAGAGCATCCCTTTAATTGAGAGTTTTGTTGAGGGCCATAAGGTGCTGGTTGCCGGAAGCACCTGGCCAAAGGATGAGGAGTTAATTTTACCTTTAGTGTCAAGGTTTCCTGAGCTCAAAATTATTATTGTGCCACACGAAGTTACCGATGTACACGTTGCCGATATCATTAGTAAATCGTCCGTGCCTGCTGTCCGATTCACAAAAACCCATTACGATGAAATTAGTCACGCAACAATACTTGTAGTTGATACTGTGGGGTTGCTGTCGTCCATTTACAGGTATGGCCATATAGCCTACATAGGAGGAGGATTCGGGGTGGGCATTCACAACACCCTGGAAGCTGCTGCCTACGGTATTCCCGTAATATTCGGTCCGAACTACCAAAAATTCCAGGAAGCGAAAGATTTAATAGCCTGTAAAGCAGGATTTTCTATAAATACTGTCGATGAGCTAATCGATTTGCTAAATATGCTGCTCATCGATGAAAATTCTTACCTGGAATCGGCTAACAATGCAAAACAATTTGTAAATTTAGGCGTTGGTGCTACCAGTAAAATTATTGAAATGATAGCAGCATCATAAACAAATTGTTTCAAACGATTGCGAGGGATTAACGTAAGGTTAACATTGTAATAATCAAAAAACTCTTAAATCATATTAATTTTGACCAAAATTAAGTAAGTTTAAATCTACTAACCACAAAACCACTATTTATGCTAAAATCTTTTAAAATTCTAATGTTGCTTTTACCTATGCTGATGTTTTCAGTGATGGTTAATGCACAAGGTACAACTACCGCGTCGATGAACGGTAAAGTGACCGATCAAAATGGAGAAACACTTCCTGGTGCAACTGTTGTTGCATTGCACGTGCCGTCGGGTATGGTTTTTGGAACAACGACTCGTAATGACGGGGCCTTTAACCTTCCTAATATACCAATTGGAGGGCCTTATAAACTAACTATATCCTTTGTAGGGTATAAAGAGTTTGTGCAGGAAGATATCAATCTTCGCCTTGGTGAAAATTTGGACTTTGACGTCAAACTTACAGAGGAATCAATGCAAATTGGCGAAGTAGTTGTTGTTGGAGTTTCTGATAATACTTTTAATTCTAGTCGCACTGGAGCTAAAACAAATGTAACTAATGACCAAATTCAAAAACTTCCATCAATCTCAAGAAGTTTTGTTGATTATGCTCGTTTAACACCTCAGGCAACCGTTACAGGTTCTGGAATTTCATTTTCAGGGACAAATAACCGTTACAATAGTTTCCAAATTGACGGAACTGTTAATAATGATGTTTTTGGACTTTCAAGCAGCGGGACCAATGGTGGACAAGCAGGAACACAGCCAATCTCACTTGATGCTATTCAAGAATTACAAATTGTTATTGCTCCATATGATGTTCGTCAAGGAGGATTTACTGGAGGTGGTATAAATGTAGTAACTAAGAGCGGAACGAATCAATTTACCGGTACGGCATTTATGTACACAAATAATCAAAATTACGTGGGTAAAACTCCAACTGATGATCCAGAAGTTGAAAGGAAGAAGTTAGATGATTATACCGATCGACAAATTGGTTTTAGTTTGGGAGGCCCAATCATTAAAAATAAGTTATTCTTCTTTGTGAATGGGGAATTAACTCAAAAACAAATCCCTTTAACTAATAATGTAGGCGAGGGCTCTAATTTAACCGAAGCCACACTTCAACAAATAGTTACAAGAATGAGCGTAATAGCGCCTACTTACGATCATGGTGGATATGGCAAATTCACAAGAGATATTCCTAGTGCAAAGCTTCTTGTTCGCTTAGATTGGAATATTAATGATAAGCATCGTTTAACATTACGGAATAGTTTTGTTGATGCTTCGCAGGATGTTATAAGTAGAACTCCATACTATTTACAATTTAATAATAATGGTTATACCTTTTTTAGTACAACAAACTCAACCGTACTTGAACTAAACTCTCGTTTAAGCAATAAATTCTCAAATGAGTTGCGTATGGGCTATACCAGAATTAGAGATTATCGTGATATTATGGGAGAGCCATTTCCATTTATTGCAATTCAAAGTCTTGATGGTGTAAATGCTACTGTGGATTTAGGTTCAGAAAGGTATTCTGTTGCTAACAAGTTGAATCAGGATATTTTCTCAATTTCTGATAACTTTTCCATGTATTGGGGAAATCATGTATTTACTTTCGGGACACATAATGAATTCTTTAAGTTTTACAATTTGTTTATACGTGATAATTATGGAGCTTACACATATCGCAATTTGGATGATTTCTTAAATGGAGCTAATCCAAGAGATTACAGCTATTCTTTCTCAGTTGTTCCAGGAAATAAAAGATGGGCTCCCGAATTTAGTGCTTATCAACTTGGCTTCTATGCGCAGGATGAATGGGCAATCAATAAAAGAATAAAGTTAACACTTGGTTTAAGGGTTGATGTTCCTGTATTTCCTGATAAGCCAACAGCCAATACAGCATTTAATTCTGATGCATACTTCAATGGTTTTGGGGTAGCTACAGATCAAATGCCAAGTGCTGACCCTCTATGGTCGCCACGTTTTGGCTTTAACTGGGATGTTATGGGAGATCGTAGTACTCAGGTTCGTGGAGGTGCAGGTATATTTACTGGTCGTCTTCCTTTTGTTTGGTTATCAAATCAATTCTCAAATACAGGGGTTGAATATATTCGCTATTATATGACAAGCGGATTTACACCTGGTTTCTTCTCTGCCGATCCTTATAATCAGCCTGTTGGAACAGTTGCCTCTTCTTCGGAGATTGATGTTGTTGACCCAAATTTCAAGTTTCCACAAGTTTTTAGAGTCAACCTTGCCATAGACCAAAAATTACCTTATGGTATAAAGGGTACACTGGAGGGGATTTACTCTAAAACATTGAATAATATTCTTTATCAAGATCTTCAAAGGGGAGCAACAGGCACATTACCTGGTATCGATAATCGCCCCACATATGCAGTAACTTATCCTACAACTCCACTACCATACACAAATGTTATTTATCTTACAAATACCAATGAGGGATATACCTATTCAATATCTGCAAGTTTACAGAAGGATTTTGCATTTGGATTAAATGTTTTTGCGGCTTACACTTACGGTATGTCTGAGGCAAATAATGACGGTACATCAAGTCAAGCAATTTCAAACTGGAGATATATTGAACAATACAATGGGCCTAATGATCCCGAACTAAGTTTTTCTGATTTTGATATTCGTCATCGAATTATTGGATCAATCTCATACAAGAAAGAATATGCTAAGATGTTTGCTACATCTTTGGGCTTATTCTATAACGGACAGTCAGGATCGCCATTTACTTATATTTATAATGGTGATATAAACAGAGATGGACAGTATTCAAATGATGTGATTTTTGTTCCAACCGATGCACAAATTGATGACATGGTTGCTAATGGCCAGTTTGATAATTTAACTTCAGGGAGTACAACATACACTCCAGCTGAACAAGCCTCAGCTTTAAAAACATTTATTGCAGACGAACCTTATTTGAAAAACAGAAGAGGGGAGTATGCAGAGCGTAATGGCGCACGTCCTCCCTTTGAACACTTGATTGATTTAAGGTTAACTCAAGACTTCTATTTGATGGTTGCCGGAAAGAAAAACACATTACAGGTAACATTCGATATTTTAAATGTAGCAAATCTTTTAAACAAAGATTGGGGAAGGGTTTACTCTGCCGGGTTTAACTATCAATTGATTAGATATACAGGTGTCAATAGCACAACAGGATTGCCAAGATTTACATTTAATCCAACAACTAAGGATGCCTGGTATATTTCTGATTTCTCTTCTCGATGGAGAGCCCAGTTAGGCATACGCTATATTTTTAACTAGCAAATAAAAGGTGTACTATCTTAAGGGCGAAGTTTACTTCGCCCTT
>DFYV01000153.1:0-3425 GCA_002383425.1 Bacteroidales bacterium UBA4073
ACTGAATGGTTACTGATTAGTTACTACGCTTTTTTACCTTTAACTTTTGACTTTTAACTTTTAACTTTTTCAGTATATTTGCAAAAACAATGTAATCAAGTTCCCAAAATCTATATCTTATGGATGCTGGTAACAGGATAATGCTTCTTAGGATAGAAATATCTTGGTCGCAAAAAGACCTTGCTAAAAAGGCTATTGTATTGAGGGAGATAATTAGTAAATAACGTTGCAGGATATTGAACAAATGAAACCTGATATAAATGAAAAACTCTTTTTTGTAATTGATGCCATTATCAGGAATTATAAGGTAATGCAGACATATATGAACGCTTGTCAGTTTAATTTTTAAAAATCATTATCATGGACACTGTAATAATTCAGCTAACCACACCAAAAACAATGAAGCTCTTACAGGAACTCGAAGAACTCCACCTTTTGCGTATATTGAAAAAAACGTATCGACCAAAACCAAATTGTCCGATAAATACGCAGGAAAGCTCCCCGTTAATATTGCTGAAGATTTACAAAAACATATCGAACAAAGCCGTAACGAATGGGACAGCAATATTTAATAGATAGCAATGCTGTTATAGACTACCTTTCTGGTAAAATACCGGAAAAAGGAATGTTATTTATGAACCAGGTTATAAATGATATCCCCAATATTTCTGTTATTACCAAAATTGAAGTTTTAGGCTATAAAACCACACCCGAAGCATACCAGTTGCTTTCAGGTTTCGTGGATGATTCCGTTGTAATTGGGCTAACCGATGATGTTGTGAATCAAACCATTGAGATTAGAAAAGAAAAGAAAAGAAAATCAAAACACCCGATGCATTAATAGCAGCCACAGCCATTGTAAACCAGTTAACGCTTATCACCAGTAATATAAAGGATTTTAATAAATTTAAAGGTCTGGAAGTTCTGAACCCTTTTGGTATTTAAAAAATCACGTACGTCGAAGGCTCCAACTTCGTCGTATATAAATTACGGCTTTCCTTAGGCGAGCTCACCAAAAAACAGCTCGGTTTCTGACCGCGGAAAAGTGCTACCTGTAAGTTTTTCATTTGGGGTAAATATACGCTATTTCGAGCAAACTATCCATATCTTCTTTAACGAGGGGGATATCCCCACCATCTAAGGCATGGCAAGACTTATCAAAAAAAGAAAAAAATTCCCAAAAAATATTTTGCAGATTCCAATCTTTAACCTATCTTTGCAGCGCTTCCCCAAAGGGAAATGAGCAAAATAAAATGTCGGGAGCTTAGCTCAGCTGGTTCAGAGCATCTGCCTTACAAGCAGAGGGTCACAGGTTCGATCCCTGTAGCTCCCACAAACCAAATAGCCCCACCATAAGTGGGGCTTTCTTGTTTTTATCAGTTTGATCTTTTTGGTTAAGGCTTGTCATGCCCTGCACCTAAATCATGTACTCCTATATGATGTGGATGTTCCCCTCGCTGGAGCGAATATGCATCCGTGCCATTTACTTTTTCAATCATCTTGTTCGAGTGCGTCCCTTGTTCTTAGTGGATTGCCTTCGACGAACTAACATAGTTCGGTTTGCATAGCGAGTCTATGTCTTTTCTAAGCAGCAGTCTCCTATCCGCACAGAGTACCAAGAAAGGTTTAGTTGTTTTAGGAAGGAAAGCCTTAAAATGCATTTACTACCTTCTGATCAGATTCAGATAATCTCAGCCACCACAAAGGTACTTCCCCCAATAAAAATTAAATCGTTGGGGTTAGCAGCACTTTTAGCTGCAGCTAAGGCTTCAGGAACAGTGGGATAGGCTTGGCCTTGTAAACCAAAGGTTTGCGCTCTCAGCCTCAACTCATTGCAATTCAGAGCTCGGGGAATAGATGCCTGCGTAAAGTAGTATGTTGCCTTTTGCGGCAATAGCAATAGCATACCCTCAATGTCTTTATCGGCAACAGTTCCAATTACCATGTGCAGGTTTTCGTGCGGGGTTGATGCTATTTGCTCAGCTACCTGACGAATACCATCCACATTATGCCCGGTGTCGCAGAATGTCAGAGGTTTTTCGGATAGCCTTTGCCAACGCCCCATCAAACCGGTTAGGGATTGAACATCTCTAAGCCCTTCACTAACAGCCTTTTCGGGTATTGAAACCCCTTTCTCTCTGAGTATATCGATGGCTTTAATAACGCCTGGTATGTTGTATCGCTGGTAAATTCCGAGTAGGTCAATCTCAACAATTATTTCCTTTCCGTTTTTTACCAATTTTATGACCTGCAAACCATTTGGGTTGAAAAATTGTTCTTTGACTGTTATTTCGTTGCTTGCAAAAAATATTGGAGCATTTAATTCTTTTGCCTTGGCTAGGAAAACCCCTTGAACCTCAGGCTGGCATTGACTGATTACCACCGGCGTGTTGGGCTTAATTATGCCAGCTTTTTCCGATGCAATTTTAGCTAATGAATCGCCAAGCAGGTCGGTGTGATCCCATCCAATATTGGTGATAATGCTAAGAATTGGGTTGATAATATTTGTTGAATCGAGCCGTCCGCCGAGGCCAACCTCCACAACGGCTATATCAAGGTTCGTGCGGGCAAAGTAATCGAAAGCCATCGCCACCGTCATCTCAAAAAACGATGGTTTAAGCTGATCGAAAAAATTTTTGTGGAGGTCAACAAATGAGGCAACCTCCTGCTCAGGAATCATTGCCCCGTTAACCCTAATTCGTTCTCGGAAGTCCTTCAGATGTGGCGATGTGTATAAACCCACCCTGTAACCCGCTTTTTGCAATACGGCAGCCAGCATGTGCGAAGTACTTCCCTTTCCATTAGTTCCAGCTACATGGATGGTCTTATAGGAGCGATGTGGATGATCAAAGTACTCGTCGAGTTTTAGGGTATTGCCCAAGTCGGCCTTATAGGCTGCTTTCCCAATCCTTTGAAACATAGGTAGCTGTGAGTATATATAGCTAAGCGCCTCCTGGTAGGTCATGGCAGACTGTTTTGGCTGCAAGTATAGTAATTTTATTGCTCAAAACCGGTTAATTCTTTTTTTGAGGTGCTAAGAAAAGGATAAAGGATGAGTCACCTCCGAAAACCACGAAAGCAAGATAGCACGAAGGCAAGATAGCACGATAGCACGACAGAACGAAATGGGAGAAAAAAAAACACATATCGGTGTTAACCCCATTGAAAACAGTTTTAAGAAGTATTAAATATTTAATTATATGTATGACAATAAATTAATCCCTTTGGATATTGGTACTATCATAGTGAAGAAGGTATAGTATAAACTCTGGGTAAATTTATGTATGACAATGATTTATCTCGTTTAATAGTATATCCTACGGGATTAACCTTGTTATTTTTCTTAAACTTAACCCCGTTGGATATGTGCTTAATTTAGAAAAGGTTGCGCTTTATCATATAAATTCAGACCTCCTGACTTGTCA
>DFYV01000153.1:3485-14490 GCA_002383425.1 Bacteroidales bacterium UBA4073
TTTTTTGTTTGCTTCTGTTGCCCACGACAACAGTCGTGGGTTATACTCTTAAGTCCCTTCGGGACTTTATTAACAATACTTCTTTACATTTAGCCATTTTTTGTTTTCTGTTATTTTCATTTACTTTTATTCCTCTGCGGTTCTCTGCGCCTTATCTGTGTTCTCTGCGGTTAAATTTTTATTACTCAGAAGAAAATTACGTCAATTTATTTTACGATTCAAACTTTGTAAAACATTGATTATCAAGCATGGGTCAGGAGTTCTGAAATTTAAGACAGCCTCTTTTCTTGTATTCATCTCCGATAATGTTTTAAAACCAAATCAAAAATACTAGTTTTTGATTGCATGTATATATCGATTTAGGGTAAAATTGAGGAATAACCATACAAAAAACACTCAGACAATTCCTACAACCTAAGTAACAGGGATGTTCCAATGTAATTCCCAAAACTGGAAGACAGACTACCCTCCTGAACCACATAGTGTAAGGTTAACTTAACCCTTTGGCGATCCAAAAACCAGTTAACCCCAAAATCGTAGGTAATCTCATCGCCAATGTACTTAAAAAGGGATTGATTCCCTTTGCCTTCGTATTTTTCATAAGTGAGTGTTGGTTCAACATAGGTGTTTAAAACAGGAACCATATAGCCAAGCTGAACGTGGAACTCTAAACCATCGAAATCATCGAGGGTTATAGCCGTACGCTTCATCATAAAGTACTCGGCATCGATACGTAAACCCTTATAGTTAAAAAGTAAATCGGTACCATAGGAATCCGACCTATTCCATATAGTACTATCGGTAAGCTTTCCGCTTTTTTGCGCTGCCCAACCAAAACCCACCGTAACGCCAATGCGTTTGCCCCAATGGTTTCCTGTTAGCATATAGGAATACTTAATTGCCTCGGGTTCGCCAAATGAGAACATTACCCGATAGGTGTATAATCGGCTACCGGAAAAGGGATTCACATACGCTTCAGGATCATACGTTCCGATACGGTAGCTTATCCCAAACCCCCTGAAATTTTTGAGCCCTCCAATGCCTACTCCGCTTTCAATTCCATTCGATTTACCTGTTACAAAGGTTCGTAGTAAACTGCCAGCACGTGTTTTATCAAAAGCCATCAAAGCCCATGGGCTGGAATTGTACTGTCGGCTTATAGCAGCCCAGTAATAACCAGCGTGGACATTAAAAAGATCACTCTCCTTCAGAATCTTTAAGGTAAGATAGGCTGTCCAAATACTAATTCCACCATAAGAGCCCTTGGTAAAAGCAAAATCGTCCTCGCCCAACCTATCGGCATAAAAATGTAGATTGTACGAGAGCCAGGGGTAAGGGCTTCCATCGGCACCAAATCTTAGCCGGCGTAGCGAGAAATCGATTCTGTTGGCGTCATGAACTTGTGACCTCCCTGCACCCAAATTGTAGGTACCCCAAACCTCAACTGCAACGAAGGGCTTAAACGCCTTTGCCTCATTGAAGCCAGAAAAAATAGCTGTTTTCTGAACTTTAATACTATCTTCTTGTGCTATTAAAAAGATTGGTAAAATCAAAAGTGATGCTACTACCCCAAAAAATTTTCTACTTATACGTTCCATAAAAATTACCTTCAAAACAAGCAGCTATAAGTCTTTGCTTAATGTAAACTAAATACCTTCGGCACTTCGCAAACACGCGAACCGTTACTCCACCCTGTGGTTGTTCATAAACCCTTGCTGCTCCAGAACTTTAAGCAAATTTTTGGAAAATGTCACATTATCTTTTAGGGGGTATCGATTATCAGTAAAAACTTGAGCCAGTGTTTCCTTATGATTTTCCTCGAGTAACTGCTTGGTTAGCGGTAGCATCTCCTTATACTGGTATATCTGGTCAATATCTCCTTCGGAGTAATCCTGGTAAACCTCATGGTGGATAACACCGGCCAGGGGTAAACGGTCAGTTAAATCGGGTTGTTCATCGGGATAACCCATGACAACGGTGGTTACCGGCACCACCCCTTTGGGTAGTTTTAGTACCTCGATAATTTTATCGGCAGTGTAGGTAGTAGTACCCAGATAACAAATACCCAATCCGTTTTCCTCGGCAGCAATACAAACATTTTGTGCAACCAGCAAGGCATCGATGGCTGCTGTAAAGAACGACAAAAAGTTATCGTAGCCCGGATTGGCCTTTCGTTGCAAACACCACTTGTTAAAACGGTTAAAATCGGCGCAAAAGGTAAGCACCACAGGAGCCTGCACCACCATTTGCTGATCGAAATGCAAGGGTAATAGCTGACGTTTTACCCCTTCATCTCTGGTAACAATAATGCTGTAAACCTGCATATTTCCGGTAGTTGAGGCACGGATACCAGCAGTAAGAATTTCCTGGAGCAACGATTCGTCTATGGGATCGCTTTTGTACCTACGTATTGAACGATGCGAAAGAAGCCCTCTCATATAGTTTTGAGTTGATGTGTACAAATAAAATAAAACTACACCAAACAACCATTAATTACTTCTATGTTGTTAAACAACTTTTAGAAAACATGTCAGCTAATTTCGGTTTCAATAAGGTATGAATTCCTATCGGTAGAGCTGCGCGATACCAGCTCGCCAATAAACCCGGAGGTAAACAGTTGAACCCCAATAACAGCCACTACCAGTGCAATGTAAAACAAGGGCTGATCGGTAACTGGCCGGTATTTCAGGTGGTGGAACTGGGCCCAGAGTTTGCTGGCAATTAGCCAAACTGCAATAATTCCTCCGGCAATAAACATGAGGGTACCCAAAGTCCCAAAGAAATGCATGGGTTTTTTCCCAAATTTTGATACGAATATTACCGACATCAAATCGAGAAAACCGTTGATAAATCGCGACCATCCAAATTTAGATATACCATACTTACGCTCATGGTGTTGCACAACCTTTTCGCCAATTTTCCTAAAACCAGCCTGTTTTGCCAGGACAGGGATATACCGGTGCATTTCGCCATAAACCTCAACGCTTTTCACCACCATGCTGCGGTAAGCCTTTAGCCCGCAATTCATGTCGTGCAGCTTAATACCACTTACCATTCGAACGGTAGCATTGTAGAGTTTACTGGGAATACGTTTGGTAAGTAAGGGGTCGTAACGCTTGCGTTTCCAGCCTGAAACCAGATCGAAACCATCGTATTTAACCATTCGGAAAAGCTCAGGGATTTCGTCGGGGCTATCCTGCAGGTCAGCATCCATGGTAACAACCACATCGCCTTTAGCAGCGGTAAAGCCAACCTGCAACGCAGCCGATTTGCCGTAGTTCCGCCGGAACTTGATTGCCCGCAAGGTTCTGTACTGATGGCTAAGCTCTTCGATTACTGACCAACTTCTATCGGTGCTGCCATCGTCAACCATAATCACCTCGTAGGAAAACCTGTTGGCATCCATAACCATGGCAATCCACTCCATTAACTCCGGCAACGACTCCTCCTCGTTGTAGAGGGGTACTACAACTGTTATGTCCATGGAATAGAAAGGGTGTTATTCCATTACCTCGTTGCTTCCAGCAAAAGGCGATTTCTCCTTTTTGAGGAAGATTGAGGTAATAAGCGAAAAGATAAAGCCCATTAAAACCATTCCAAATAAAGATGACAAGGAAATGAAAACAGGGGTCATGAATTTCTTCTGCATATCCAATGCCATTTCCATCTGCTCATCAGGAATACCCGTTTTTACCATCTCTTCTTCTGCCATGACTAAAAGCTTGTCAGCGTAATCGGGGTCTATAACTGTAGCAAGCAGTAAGGTAAAAACAGCTACAATGATTCCGGCAAAAAGTGTAATCAAAACGCCAAAACCCAATGCGTTACCATAAGTTATACT
Source organism: Bacteroidales bacterium UBA4073 (assembly GCA_002383425.1). Taxonomy (GTDB): domain Bacteria; phylum Bacteroidota; class Bacteroidia; order Bacteroidales; family Tenuifilaceae; genus Tenuifilum. The sequence continues at coordinate 7,327 of DFYV01000153.1, forward strand.
GCCACCCAAAACCTCATTGCGGTACTTTATGGTTCCCCAAACGATGATGGCGATTATGATGGCATAGTTAATGATGTTAACCCACGTAGGGGTTTTCATAACACCAAATAAGTAGGTTACAAGGCTGACTATTACAAGGATTACCCCCATAATGAGCCCGTAATTCATTGTATGCTTAAGCATAGGATTTCCTTGATTTTCCATGTTGGTAAGTTTTAAGTTTAATGCAAATATATACAAATTGCTAAAAAAAGTTAGAATGCGAGCCATTAAATCTAAAGTTTAGCTATCTTTGCAGCGGGTAAGTCTTATACGACCAGCTCCTGCTGAATCCCCCCAGGACCGGAAGGTAGCAAGGGTAAGTGGTTGTAGCGGTGCGATATAAGTAGCTTACCCACTTTTTTATACCCATTTTAAAACTTACCTTGCTAAAATTTCAAAGTGTAACAGCCAATGCCTCGATTTAAGTTAACCATTGAATACGACGGTTCACACTACCGTGGATGGCAATTCCAACGCGAAGCTCCCACAATCATGGGCAAGCTTATGGATGCCATCAAGGAAGTTTATAAGGTAAATAGCTACGAGCTGTATGGTGCCGGTCGAACCGATGCTGGCGTGCACGCACTGGGTCAGGTTGCCCATCTCGACATCGACTCGGCTATGCCTCCTTACATAGCCATGGAAAGGCTCAACGAGATTTTGCCGTCGTCAATCAATATACTCGAAATGGTTAAGGTAAACCCCCGCTTCCACGCCCGCTACGACGCCAAGTATAGGAGTTACGTGTACCACATTTCCCGTAGGCGAACAGCATTTGGAAAGGATTATAGCTGGTGGGTAAAAGAGCCCCTAAATGTTGAAGCCATGGCAGCGATTACCCCTCACTTTGTAGGGATGAAGGACTATAGATCGTTTGGGACAGCGGAAAAAGAGGGTGAATCGACTCTGGTAAAAATTGAACATCTGAAAATTTTTGAGGTTGACGATTCTATACTAATCCATATTGTTGGCTCCCACTTCCTTTGGAAACAGGTTCGGCGTATGGTAGGCATAATGGTTCAGGTGGGCTTGGGCAAACTGACCGAAAACGATATCGATTTACTCTTTAAGGATTACTCCACATTACCGGGAAAGTTTACAGCACCACCATCAGGACTATACCTGGAACGAATATACTATGCAGGCGAAATCATAAATGAAGAACCAACATGGTTGATCAATATCAGCAGGCAACAATAAATTAACTCTGCAAAACGCAGCTAAAGCGTTAACAAATCATAATAAGTCCTTAAATAGTTAGTATTTAGGTTATATTTGTGGGGATTTTTTAAAGCAGATGGAATTCAAATTAGTTAAAACCGATCCACAAACATCGGCACGTGCAGGTGTAATAATAACCGATCATGGTCAAATTGAAACCCCAATATTTATGCCCGTTGGTACATTGGGCAGTGTAAAAGGTGTTTTGCACAGGGAACTGGAAAACGATATTAACGCACAAATAATTTTGGGCAATACCTACCATCTCTACCTCCGACCTGGGCTTGAGGTTCTCAGGCAAGCCGGGGGCTTGCATAATTTTTCGAGCTGGCAAAGGCCAATACTAACCGATAGTGGTGGTTATCAGGTATTTTCGCTTGCCGAAATGCGAAAGTTAACCGCCCAGGGAGCGTCGTTCCGCTCGCACATCGATGGTTCGCCACACATGTTTACACCCGAGAGTGTAATGGATATCCAGCGTATCATTGGCGCCGATATTGTAATGGCATTCGACGAATGCCCACCGGGTGATTCCGATTACGAATATGCCCGAAAATCGCTTGACCTCACCGAAAAATGGCTTGAACGTTGCGTTCAACGATTCGACAGCACCGAACCCCTTTACGGGTATGGCCAAACCCTATTCCCGGTTGTTCAGGGTTGCGTGTACCCCGACCTCAGGATGCGTGCGGCTGAAAATGTACAAAAACATAACCGCGACGGTTACGCCATTGGGGGGCTTTCGGTTGGTGAGCCAACCGATGTAATGTACCAGATGGTGGAGGTGGTTAATGGAATTCTTCCAAAAAGTAAACCCCGCTACCTAATGGGCGTTGGAACCCCCGAAAATATACTCGAATCAATAGCCCTGGGAATTGATATGTTTGACTGTGTAATGCCAACCCGAAACGGCAGAAATGGCATGCTTTTCACCTCCGAAGGAATAATAAATATACGAAACAAAAAGTGGCAAACCGATTTCTCCCCTATCGATCCTTTTGGCCCAACTTTTGTTGATAATAAATACACAAAAGCATACCTAAGGCACCTGTTCATAGCAGGAGAGATGTTAGGCCCTCAGATAGCCAGCATTCACAACCTCGGATTTTACCTATGGTTAATGAGAGAAGCTCGTAAACATATTATTGAAGGCAACTTTCCACAATGGAAGGTGACCATGATTAATAAGGTATCGAAACGACTATAAGATTTATGAAAATACTTGACTGGTATATAATCAGAAAATTCATTGGCACATACTTCTACGCCATAATACTGATTGTTGGTATAGCTGTAATATTTGACCTTGCCGAAAAAATTGACGACTTTCTCGAAAAAGATGCCCCCATGTACGACATCCTTTTCAAGTACTACCTCAATTTTATACCTTACTTTGCCAACCTTTTCAGCTCCCTGTTCGTGTTCATAGCCGTAATATTTTTCACCTCAAAAATGGCCTATAATACCGAAATTATAGCCATACTTAGCAGCGGCGTAAGTTTTAAACGAATGTTATACCCTTACTTCATCTCGGCTACCATAATCGCCATTTTCTCCTTTTTACTTAACAGCTTTATCATTCCGCCAACCAATGCAGTTCGTCTGGATTTTGAGAACAAATACACAAAACGCCCTTACGTAAACACCGAACGTAATATCCACCGACAGGTACGCCCTGGTATTTTCGTTTACATGCGTTCCTTTAACACTTACAACAACACCATCTACAACATTTCCATTGAAAAGTTTGAAGGTAACAAACTGGTTTCAAAGTTGCTGGCCGAAAATGCCCAGTGGGATTCAACCAAGGAGAAATGGACCATAAACCGCTACTATATAAGGAATTACAGCGACAAAGGCGAAGAGATTATTAGGGGCGATAAAATAGATAGTACTATTTACCTCACCCCTTCCGATTTTACCCAAAAGTACAAGATGATTGAAACCATGAACCTTTTCCAGCTAAACGATTTTATTGCCGAACAAAAACTCCAGGGCGCCGATACAATAGAGTACTTGCTTATTGAAAAACATTCACGATACGCTAATCCTTTCTCTGTTTTTATACTAACCTTAATAGGTGTATCGCTATCGTCGCGTAAGATACGTGGGGGAATTGGCTTACATATTGGATTAGGCCTTGCCCTAAGTTTTTCGTACATCCTTTTTATGCGGTTCTCCACCATGTTTGCCGTTGGCGGCCAGTTGTCCCCTGTTTTATCGGTATGGATACCCAATTTGCTTTATGCAATCATAGCCTTGGGACTATACCGGTTTGCACCAAAGTAGCATTTAAACAGACGTGTAATTTATATCATACGAGTATGCTCCGAAAACCACGAAAGCAAGATAGCACGAAGGCACGAAAGTACGAAGGCACGAAAGCACGAAAGCAAGAAAGTACGACAGAACGAAATGGGAGAAATAAGAACACATATCGGCGTTAATCAATATGTACACAAATCCAGACCAGTGGAAATTATGAAAATCTTTATACATCTCGTGCTATCGTGCTATCGTGCTATCTCTCAATCGTGCGTATTTTTGGTTTGCATGCAATGAAAAAGACTTTTCGGAGGTGACTCATCATACTAAATTACAACGTCATACATATTTCCGGGTCTAAAAAGCGACCCGTTGCTTTTATATTTGCACCCAATTTCGTAATCTTGCACAATACTTTACCACGATGCATGGTAATGGTGGCAAAAATTACTAACTAACAAAGACAGTTATGCCCTTGAAAAACAAGATTGAAGAGCTAAAAAAGCGCAAAGAGGAGGTGCTACAGGGTGGCGGTGAACAAGCTGTTGCCAGGCAGGTTGCCATGGGAAAGCTTACTGCCCGTGAACGTATCATTGCCCTTCTCGATGAGGACTCGTTTAACGAGTACGACATGTTCGTGGAACACGATGCCCGGGACTTTGGGATGGATGGTAAGGTGCTCTATGGCGATGGCGTTATCATTGGTACCGGAACCATATTCGGTGCCCCGGTTGCTGTTTATGCTCAGGATTTCACCGTAGCTGGAGGCTCCTTGGGTTCAATGCATGCCCGCAAGATTACCAAAATAATGGACTATGCGCTACGCATGCGTATTCCCCTAATCGGCATAAACGATTCGGGTGGTGCACGTATTCAGGAAGGTGTTAACTCGCTTGCTGGCTATGGCGAAATTTTTTGGCGTAACACTCTTTCCAGCGGAATTATCCCACAAATCTCGGTTATCCTTGGCCCTTGCGCCGGTGGAGCGGTTTACTCCCCTGCCCTAACCGACTTTGTATTTGTAGTTGATAAAATATCGAAAATGTTTATCACCGGGCCTGAGGTTATAAAATCGGTGTTGGGCGAGGAAATTTCGCAGGAAGACCTTGGTGGTGCCCGCGTTCATGCCCAAATAACCGGGAATGCTCACTTCTATGCCGAGAGCGAGTACGAGTGCTTTGAGCAAATAAAAAAGTTAATCACCTACATCCCCTGGAACAACACCCGCAAGGCACGCAAATTCGAGCCCAAAGAGCCTAAGACTAACTACAACATTGAAGAAATTGTTCCTGGCGATCCAAAAGAGCCATACGATGTGCGCGATGTAATCCGAGCTATTGCCGACGACTCCGATTTCTTCGAAATCCAAGAGAAATGGGCAGCAAACATTGTCATAGGCTTTGGTCGTCTGAATGGTGAAACCGTTGGATTTGTTGCAAACCAGCCATTGGTTATGGCCGGAGTACTTGATGTTGACAGTTCCGACAAAGCTTCTCGCTTTGTGCGCTACTGCGATGCCTTCAATATCCCGCTGGTAACCCTGGTTGACCTGCCAGGCTACTTACCCGGTATTGACCAGGAACACGCAGGTGTAATTCGCCATGGAGCCAAGCTCCTATACTCATACAGCGAAGCTACCGTTCCCAAAATGACAGTGATACTTCGTAAAGCTTACGGTGGTGGCTACATTGCCATGAGCTCACGCCACCTCCGGGCCGATTTTGTATTCGCATGGCCAAGTGCCGAGATTGCAGTTATGGGTCCCGAAGGTGCCGCCAACATAATTTTCCGCAAGGAAATTTCCGAAGCCCCCGATCCGGAAGCCATGCGCCGTCAAAAGGTTGAAGAATATAAGGAAAAGTTTGCTAACCCTTACGTGGCAGCTGCTAAAGGCTATATTGACACTGTAATTGAACCAGCCGAAACCCGTAAGATGCTCCTCCATTCCCTTGAGGTTTCCAGCACCAAAGTTGCTGACAGGCCTTACAAGAAACACGGAATTCCACCATTTTAATCAAACTATCCTATTGTAAACTAAAAAACCTTAAAACTATGATACATCCTAAACTCGACGATAAAAACGTGACCGCTTTTATTCCCGGAACCATAATTGATGTTAAGGTTAAACCAGGCCAAGAGGTCAAGCAAGGCGATGTAATGGTTATACTCGATGCCATGAAAATGTACAACCGGCTAATTGCACCCTCATCGGGGAAGGTGAAGGAGGTTAACGTTAAGCCCGGCGATAGGGTTAGCAAAGGGTTTTTGATCGTAAGCATCGAATAGAACTGAGCCAACAAAAAGGCTAAGGCTGAGGCAAAGGATAGGTCTAAGTTTTTACTTGTAAGCATCGAATAAAGTATTAAAACCTCCGAATACGGAGGTTTTAGTTTTCTAATCAAATTAAACCTTCAACCTAAAGCATTGAAATGTGAGTGTAATGGCCTGAAAAGGATTCGGGGATAGATGGTTTTTCGTGAAATATGCCGAACACCGTAGATCCGCTTCCCGACATCGAAGCGTAAACCGCTCCAATTTGGTAAAGTTTCTCTTTAATTGATGCAATGGCAGGGTGTTTTGAAAAAACAGTTTTTTCAAAGTCGTTTACCAAATACTGTGGCCATTCATTTATTACAAAGTTCACCATTTTGCCAATAGGGATATCCCATTGTTTTGGGCTACTTTCTTCATAGGCATCCTTTGTGCCGATGTGTATGCCCGGATTAACAATTAAAATCCAGTAACCTGTAAGGTCAATACTAATGGGTTCAAGGATTTCGCCCCGTCCACGACCAACCGAAGGTGAGTTTAGTAAAAAAAATGGGCAATCGCTTCCCAATTCCAGAGCTAAAGCCAATAGCATATCGGTACTTAAAGGTTCCGGCAAAAAGCTGTTCAACATTTTTAATGTAAAAGCAGCATCGGAAGAGCCACCACCCAAACCGGCACCCATGGGAATTATTTTATGCAGGTGCATTTTCACGTGTGGCATTCCATACCTACTGGCAAGTAACCGGTAAGCTTTTACGCACAGGTTACTATCCATATCACATTCGATATCCAGCCCACTTTGCGTAAATTCAATGGAATTGAGTTCCCCATCGGACACGATAACTTCCAGAATATCGCATAAACCCTTAACGGGGTAAAAAATAGTTTCGATATTGTGGTATCCATCGACGCGTTTTTGCACAATATTTAAGCCCAGATTAACCTTGGCATTTGGGAATTGAATCATGAGTTCAGTCTAAAAAAGTTCATAAAGTTCATAAAGTTCCTAAAGTTTGTAAAGTTTATAAAGTTCATAAAGTTTGTAAAGTTTGTAAAGTTTGTAAAGTTCATAAAGTTCGTAAAGTTAAAACATTGAAAATAAGGGTTATATGTTAATTTCACAACGTTTTTTAAAATGCTGACATTTAACACTATAACTTGTTTTGCTAAAATAAAAAAATCTTTTTATACCGGACTCAATCATTTTTTAGCGAAATTATAGAACTCCTGACTTAATAGCAATATTTACCCCGTTGAAAACAACTTTACCCTGTTGGATATTTTTTTATTCATCCAAGAGTAAACTCCGAAAACCACGATGGCACGATGGCACGGTAGCACGATAGCACGAAAGAACGATGGCAC
>DFYV01000016.1:0-1152 GCA_002383425.1 Bacteroidales bacterium UBA4073
GCAATATTTGAAGGAACCGAAATAATAGCTCGCTTTAACTGTGAGGTTAATCCATACATTTCGTCTTTAGGAAATGATTTTGTCAACTCATAAACTTCTACTGTTAGGTTAACAGCCTCTTTCCAAGCCTCCAGTTTGGTATGTTCCACCTCAAATCGTTTAACTTTTAACCTTTAACTTTTTGAGATACTTAATTAAGCCCAATACAAGCTGCTTAACCAACAATATATTCTTAGCAATAGTTGAAACATCATCAATATAGCCCAATCTATTTGATATCACAATTTGAGTTTCGGCTTCTGCTAACTATCCAAGTGCCATGTATAAAAAATGAATCGTTTCAGCTGTACTATTTCTTGCACAGCCTTCAGCAATATTTGAAGGAACCGAAATAACAGCTCGCTTTAACTGTGAGGTTAATCCATACATTTCGTCTTTAGGAAAAGATTTTGTCAACTCATAAACTTCTACTGTTAGGTTAACAGCCTCTTTCCAAGCCTCCAGTTTGGTATGTTCCACCTCAAATCGTTTAACTTTTAACCTTTAACTTTTCACTTACTTATTCACCTGAAAAGTTTTATCGCCATTCTTAATAAATGCTACAATCTGGCGAGCTGCAGCTAATCCGGCATTGATATTAGCCTCAGAGGTTTCGGCACCCATCTTTTTTGGGGTAGCAAAAACTCTTCCGGCGAACTTTTCAATCAGCTCTGCGTAGCAATCGGGCATAATATCGGTGGCATACTTCAAATCAGTACGCTCGGCAAGGACTTTTTTCAAACCATCCTCGTCAATTACCTCCTTGCGGGCAGTGTTTATAAGGGTTGCACCCTTAGGCATTTTACTCAGCAATTCGTAGCCAATTGATTTTTTTGTTTTTTCATTAGCGGGAATGTGCAACGAAACATAATGGCATGAGGCGTAAAGTTCCTCAATGCTGTTAGCTACCTTAATACCATCCTTTTCCATAACGCCCTTATCGACAAATGGGTCGAATGCGTAAACATCCATGCCAAATCCTTTACCGTACTTTGCAACCAGTTTACCCACATTGCCATAGGCATGAATACCTAATTTTTTTCCGGCAATTTCAGTTCCGGTACCCGGCTGGAAAAGGTTGCGTGCCATGTATATCATCATGCCAATAGCCAG
>DFYV01000016.1:1158-32366 GCA_002383425.1 Bacteroidales bacterium UBA4073
TTAGCAGCATCAATAACATCCCTGGTAACCTTATCGCTACGAACGATAAGCGCATCAACATTGGCTACTGCTTTTAGCAGGTCGTTAGGATCGGCATACTTTTCCAGGAGAACCAGCTCGAAACCGGCATCCTCAACAATCTTACGGATTCCATCCACTGCAACCTTTGCAAAAGGTTTTTCAGTGGCAACCAATACTTTTGTCATGGCTGTAATTTTTTAGTTTACAAAATAAGGGCAGCAGGAGTTGAATATTCTGCTGCCCCGAGAGTACTATGCGTTTTGTTTTTCAAACTCTTTCATACAGTCAATCAGAGCCTGAACGCTTTCAATGGGTAAAGCATTATAGGTAGAAGCACGGAAACCTCCAACCGAGCGATGCCCCTTAATGCCCACCATTCCAGCTTTTTTGGCAAAGTCCAGGAAAGCTTCCTCCTTGTCCTTATACTCGGGTTTCATGACAAAGCAGATGTTCATAATAGAGCGCGAATCTTTTTCGGCTGTACCAACAAACATTTTGCTATTGTCGATGGCATCGTAAAGAAGCTGAGCCTTCTTCCTATTCAACTCGTTCATCTTTTCAACTCCACCGATGCTCTTTAGCCATTTAAGGGTTTCGCGCATGGTATAAACAGCCCCACAAGGAGGAGTATTAAACATCGATCCATTTTTAATGTGAATGCTGTAATCGAGCATCGTTGGGATTTTACGGTCCACCTTCCCTAGAATATCTTCACGAATGATAACGAAAGTAACCCCAGCAGGGCCAACGTTCTTTTGAGCACCGCCGTAGATTAACCCATACTTTTTGATATCAACAGGTCGGCTCATTATATCGGAACTCATGTCGGCTACTAAGGTAACAGGTGAATCCATGTCATACTTAAGCTCAGTACCGTAAATGGTGTTGTTGGTTGTGATGTGGAAATAGTCAACATCGGTTGGGATACTGAAATTTTTAGGGATGTAGGTATAATTTTTGTCGGCCGATGATGCCACAGTTACAACTTCACCAAAGATTTTGGCCTCTTTCAGAGCCTTGCCAGCCCAAACACCGGTATCGAGGTAAGCAGCTTTTGTTTGAAGCAGGTTGTAGGGAACCATGCAGAACTGCAAGCTGGCACCACCACCCAGAAACAGAATGTGGTAGTTTTCAGGTATGTTAAGCAGTTCACGCCAAAGGGCTTTGGTTTCCTCCATGATAGCCTCAAATTCCTTGGAGCGATGCGAAATGGTTAAAATCGACATGCCAATGCCATCAAGATCGAGTACGGCTTTGGCGGTGTTTTCAAGTGCTACATCGGGCAGGATACATGGACCTGCATTGAAATTATGTTTTTTCATGACGCTAAATGGTTTAAGTTTTAAACTCTACTTGAAAGAATATGTCAAATTTCTAAGATTTTTTTCAAATTTCCTAAATAAATGTTATCAAACAGGTTAGTTGAATCTCTTTTTAACAATCGTTTGCAATTCATATTAAGGCCACCAACCTGCCATCTTTTAAAACAGGGATAGAGTCGGTAATATCGGGGGTAAAACAGTACTCAATGACATCATCCAGCCCAAGTTTTTTAAGGCGATGTCGCTGTGCTACTTTTTCCAGGTAACCTTTTAAATTACCCTTAGCTACATTCCACAGGTCGATAGCAGCGTTTGTTGAGTCGCAAATTGTTTCAAACCTGCCATTCGCCATTAATTCTTGCGATAATGCACCGGCAAATATTGCATCCTCAAGGCAAAACTTTCCCTTCCAACCGGCACACATGATTAGTATGTCGGTTGAACGAGCGGTGAGGTAACTTGCTATAGCCGAAATATTGAGAAACGATCCAATAATTACCTCCTGAGCCTCACTACCCAGAGAAATTGCATTTGTTCCGTTGGTTGTGCTATAAACTATGGTTTTCCCGCCAATTGTTTCGTGAGAAAAGTAAAATGGCGAATTCCCAAAATCGGCAAAGTCAAGTTTTTGACCATTTCGTTCAGCAACAACCAGAAAGCCTTTACGTTTATACTCATAAGCCTCCTCGGTGGTTCGTACAGGAATTATTTCCTTCACCCCGTTATGAAACATTGTGCAAATTACCGTTGTGGCTCTTAGTATATCAACTACAACAACAATTTTACCATCTTTATCAAAGTGCTGAAAAAGCGTTGGCGATAAGGCAACTTCAATTCTTGGCATGGTAACATCTATTTAAAAAAGAGGACTTAGTCCCCTTACTGGCTTATACATTTGCCAAATGAAATGGTGGTTTCACAATCTTAGCTTTCAGCTTTTTATCGCGTATTCCAATGAAAATCTCATTGCCATCATTCCAGTAGCCTTTTTTTATGTAACCCATCCCAATGCCCCGTTTGCTCATTGGCGACATGGTTCCTGAGGTTACCTCGCCAATTTCATTGCCAAGGGCATCGTATATCAGGTAGTGTTGACGGGGAACACCACGGTCAATCATTACAAAACCCTTAAGGCGGCGATCAGTTCCTTGGTTTTTATGTTTTTCCCAAATATCACGGCTTATGAAATTTTTACCAGGGACAAACTTAGTAATCCATCCCAAACCGGCTTCAATGGCCGAAGTGGAATCGTTAATATCATTACCATATAGGCAAAAACCTGCTTCAAGGCGAAGTGTATCGCGGGCACCTAAACCAATAGGTTTAATTCCAAACTCCGCCCCTGCCTCAAATACAGCATTCCAAAGCCTATCGGCATCCTCATTGGCACAGTATATCTCGCAACCTCCAGCTCCTGTGTAGCCAGTGGTGGAGAATATCACCTCCTTAATTCCAGCAAATGGTATCTTTTTAAAAGTATAGTACTCCATGTCAACCACGTTTTCCGAGGCTAATCTCTGCATGGCTTTTAAGGCTAAAGGGCCCTGAATGGCCAGCTGGGCAAACTCATCGGATGCATTGTAGAGCTCTTTTCCAGCGACCAAACCCATTTGCCTGCCCTGCTCACAAAGCCAATTCCAATCCTTTTCAATATTGGCTGCATTTACAACCAAAAGATAGGTCTCAGCATTAATCCTATATACCAGCAAATCATCAACTATGCCACCTGTAGCATTAGGCAAACAGCTATACTGCACCTTGCCATCAAATAAAGCCGAAACATCGTTGCTGGTAACAGTTTGAAGAAAATTGAGGGCTTTAGGACCTTTCACCCATATCTCTCCCATGTGCGAAACATCAAAAACACCAACCCTTTCACGTACTGTAATGTGTTCATCGTTTATTCCGGAATACTCAATGGGCATGTTATACCCGGCAAATGACGCCATACGGGCTCCTAGCTCAATATGGTACTTAGTAAAAGGTGTATTTTTCATTGGTCAGTTTATTTTTTTTGCTACTGCAAATCTATGATTTTTATTTGTTTCTTTTGATTTAAACCGATTTCGATGTAAACTTTTATGCTTATGTTTTTCAACATATCGTAAATTTTTACTATATTTGAAAATAACAGCATTTTAAACATTTCAGAATGGCAACCAATCAGGAAACCCACCATGTAAACCTTGAATTTCTGAAAGAAATATCAGAGGGTAGTTCCGATTTGATGCGCGATCTTATCACCCTGTTCATCACTCAGGTGCCAACCTTTTCCGACCAGTTAGACTCCTACCTAAACAACGAGGATTACTGCACCATCGCAAAGCTTGCCCATAAAATAAAGAACTCCGTTGCCATGATGGGAATTGATGAGCTGACATCAGATATGAAAAAACTTGAAAACCTTTGCAAAGCTAAACCCACCAAAGAGGGTGTTAAGGTTTTAATTGAGCAATTCAAGAAAATATCAACAGAGGCAACCGCTGAACTTAAGCTAATTCTTGAATCCTTATAAGTATAACCCTAAAAAAGAACATATATGATTGATGTTGAAAAAATCAACGATGTAATGGTTATCTCATTCAGCCCAAACAATAAGCTGAATGTTACTGTTACCCAAAAAATTAAAGCTGAAATTATCAAGGTGATTACTCCTAATGCTAAAGTAGCGCTAAACCTTAGCGGAATTAGCTATATCGATAGTACAGGATTTGGCATGTTACTATCAATACTACGGCATTGCAAGAATTCCAATGCCAGCTTAAAACTCTGTAACATCAGCCCGGAGGTGATGGAACTTATAAAACTGCTCCAGCTACAAAGCATATTCGATATCAGGGAAAGTGTTGATGATTGTATCAAGAGCTTTTAAATATCGGTAAATATTCACCATAAACGTGAGACGTGANNTTTGGCTTTTTAGATTGGATTCATAGTTTTTTTTGAAAAACTCTATACCGCTTATAAACTACTCCCCCCATCTTTTCCATTTCGGCCCGCATCTTAGTGTTAGTCTCAAGTTCCAGGTGGCTGTCAATACTTGTCATTCCTGCCTTTCGAGCCTCATTCAGCATTTCAGCTCCCATCCAGGTATCAAATCCTAAATTCCTGTAATGGGGATGAATAGCCCCCAGTAAAAGGCTAAGCATTTTTGAAATTCGCATTGCCCTAAGGATATGCAAAAATCCGAAAGGGAAAAGGTATCCCCTGCTTTTCTGAATGCCCGGACAAATATCGGGAACACCCAGAATAAAAGCCAAGGGCTGATTATCAGAATTCACGATTACTTTTAAGAAGCGAGGATCGATAAATGAAAGGTACTTTTCAGCAAGTTCTTCCATCTCATCGGGATCCATGGGATTAAAACAGTATATATCGGCAAAAGTCTCATTCACTAACGAAAGAACAGGCTTTATGAAAGGTTTTATATCGCTCTTTCTTGCGAAGCTTAACATTCTAAAACCATTAGCCCGGCTCTGAACCCTTTTGAGGATTCGCTGGTAAAAATCGGGCAAACTATCGGGGATGGTAATACTATAAACCACCAGGTCAATTTCTTTCTTAAACCCATACCTGTTAACGAATTCAACCAGATAGGGATAATTACAGTTCGATGCAAGCACAATGGGCTCATCATACCCCTCAATCAGTAATCCCTGTGGATCTTTATCGGAAAACCCCAAAGGTCCGACTAATCGCTCCATCCCTTTAGCCCTCGCCCATTTCTCAACTTCAAGTAGTAAAGCATGAGCAATCTCATAATTTTGGTACGTTTCCAAATTATAAAACCGTGCCGTTTTTTCACCGCGAATTTCGTTGTAGCGCTTATTGACTATTCCCATAACCCGACCGACAGGCTTACCATCCTGTAATACCAAAAAAAGAATGGTATCGGAATATGCCATTGCCCTATTCTTGGATGGATTATAAAAATCCCATTCCTCGGTATATAAAGGGGGAATCCAATTTTTGTGTCCCTTGTGTATCTTTGACGGCAGATGGATAAACTTCCTAAGATCTGACCTATTTTGAACTTCAATAATTTTAAAGCTCATTAACGTATCAATTAAAATACAAACTGCAACTTTAAATATTATTTACATGAAAAGCAAAAATCCGCAAGATGAATATCCCCTACCGGTTTAATAATGTGTTAATGCTGAAAAAACATGCCAAAGATTCAAAACTCTTGACTCAGGTTTGTAAATCAATGAGTTCAGTCTATAAAGTTCATAAAGTTCATAAAGTTAAAGTACTGAATATAAGAGATTGATGTAAATTTTTAAAATATTTATTAATATCCTGATAATTAAATATTTAACTTGTTTTGCTAAAATAAAACATGCTTTTTATGCCGGACTCATCAATATTTTACAAAATTTTCATCGTAAGTTAAATTGACGTAATTTTCTTCTGAGTAATAAAAATTTAAACGCAGAGGACCCCCGATACGCTTCGCTACCCTGATATGCTAAAGCTACAGGGCAGACGGGGCAGGCGCAAAGAAAAAAACTCTGCGACCATTGCGACTCCTTTGCGACCTTTGCGGTTAAAAAAATAAAATGTGAAAATTAATAACTTGTATAAATTTAAACAGATGAAACTTGGATTAACATTTAGAATAATGATAAGTTTAGCTCTAAAAACCACTGAATTTTAGAAGTAAAGGCATGGGTAACTAACAGAAAAGCCGCTACTGCTGAGCGGTTTTCCTTAAATCTAAACCAAAAACTATTCCATCATGTCGAAAGAGTCATCGATTTCGGGCGTTCTTTCCTTGCGCATTTTGTAGTTATTTATACGGTACGAAAATCCAACAAATACCACCCTACTATCGCGCCAACTTTCGTTATACGAGTAAAAATTGGTATCCCACGAGCTATACTTCATTTTCTGTGTATTGAAAATATCACTAACCCTTACAGTAATGGTACCTTTCTGTTTTAAAACATTAATACGTGCACCTAAGTCGAACCAATACATTTCTTCGGTTTCGCCTTGTGCACCACCACCCATATGAAATCCACGTCCCGAACCCCCAACAGTAATTGAAGGGGCCCGATAATTTCCGGTTAGCTGAATGTCAACATTTTTACCAAGAGTAAAGAACGATGCCAGTTTAGCATTCCATGAATGCCCCTCGTTAGCACCACTAATCACATCGCCAAACAGCCTGGAGTAGTAGTAACTAGTGCTGGCATTAATTCTCCACCATTTGGTAACATTTTGGGTTATAACGGCTTCGGCTCCGAAATTCTCATAGTGCGACAGATTGATAAAAGTTGTTAAAGTAGGCTGCGTTGCAACGGTATCGATTACGGTCATTTTTCGGGAAAAGCCATTACGGGTATCACGGTAGTAAACCGAGGTGGTAATTTTAGTTTTAGGGAAATTAAGGTTATGGCTCAAGTCGATTGAGCTGGTAAACTCTGGCTCAAGGTAAGGATTCCCCATTGTCCAGCTGAATTTATCAGAGGTATTTAGGAATGGGTTAAGAACCATTACACTGGGACGATTTACCCTACGGCTATACGATAGCTGGAGGCCATTTATGGCATTGGGCTCCCAGCGAATATGCGCACTTGGGAATAAGCTAAACCTATTAGCTTGAGCTACCTCGTTGGTAGTCCTTTGATCCGATTTGGTGTTTTGATCCTCAATTCTCAAACCTACCTGATAGCTGAACTTACCATCAGCAAAAGTATTTGAGTAAATACCATAACCCGAATAAATCTCCTCATTGTAAATAAAATGGTTAGAGCGATTGGGGTCAAAATTCCATGTATTTGCTGTTGAATCATAAATGGTATAAATATAGTCGGCATCGTTACGCCGAACCTGAACTTTAAAGCCCGCTTCCACCCTGCCACCATTACCAATGGGTGCCACATAATCGGTTTGAGCGGTAAATGTATTCACCGTTCCATCAGTATTTGCTCGTTCAAGATCGACAGTGGTAATGGTATTGAATATTTCCTGCTGATTTATATCATTTAAATTATCACTGTTATTTCCCGAAAAGAAAGCATCGGCTGTCCACTCTTTACCAGGAGTCTCGTATGTTCGTTTAAAATTAATGGAATACTCGTGCCCCAGACCATCGTTTGAGTTTGTTGTGAATCTTGTATTCAGCAAAGTATTGCTATTAAAATTTGCATAGCTATTCGATAAAACATTGTTATCCATGTCAAAGGAGCGCAGGTTGAGGTTTCCTGTGAACGACAGGGTGGTTCGGGAATCGATGAAGTAGTCGATACCTCCACGAATGTTATGAAACAGCATATTCGACTGTCCATCGGAATTTTGTAACAGGAACGAAGAGTCCGAACTATTATTAAGCAAGGTTACCCGATCGGTTGATGAGTATCGATCCATTTGTCCCTGGCGAAAGCTATAGTTAGCAAAAATATTAATCTTCTCCTGCCTCCAGTTCATATTTACCGAGGCATTATACTTATTGGCGGTTCCTGCATTTAAGCTAACCATACCATTGTACCCTGGCTCTTTACGCTTTTTTAGTACAATATTGATAATACCAGTTATCCCATCGGGATCATACTTAGCCGAAGGATTAGTAATTACTTCAACCCTATCGATCATCTGAGCTGGTAATTCCTCCATGCTGTTAAGCATCGATGGTCGTCCGTCGATAAGGATGTTAACATTTGAGCTACCCCTAAGGCTTACGTTGCCATCGGTATCAACCTCAACCGATGGGATATTCTGAAGCACTTCGGAAGCAGTTCCTCCTTCAACAGCGATATCCTTTTCTACATTAAAAACCTTTTTGTCCAGATTATGCAGCAGCATCTTTTTTTCACCGGTAACTATTACTGCCTCAATATTTTCAGCAGCTGCAAGTATCGAAAAAGTTCCCACATCAATCTTTGGGGAACGTGGTGATACGGCTATGCCATTAATCCTTTTGCTCTGGTAACCTATAAATTTAACATCGATGTAATACCGACCAGGCATCAGCTTTTCTAGTACGAAAGTGCCCGAAGCATCGGTAAGGGTGCCTGTCACCAACGATGAGTCTTTTTGATTATACAGCGCGATATTTGCAAATTCCACACCCACTCTGTCCAATGAGTCAATAACCTTTCCGGCAATTACTCCATTGAAGTTACTCAAATCAAAACCTTGTCCACTACGGCCTTGCATCTTATCCTGCGCCATAGTAAAAATGGTTGAAAATGTAAGGGCACAAATCAGGTAAAACTTTTTCATACAAATAATTTCAGTTTATTGTGATATAGATTAAACATCAATATGACACATAGGTTTAAATAAACTTGCGTTAAGAAGTACAAAAAATTAGGGGCTCACTTTACCGTAAACCCCTAAGTTTCGACCAACCTCAAATAATACCTAAACTACAGGCATTATGCTATTTACTTTTCTTCGTATTCCTTGAGTATATCCTTAACGCCATCGGGCGAAACACGACCGTAAACCTTTTCGCCAATCAACACAACGGGGGCAAGGCCACAGGCTCCAACACAGCGTAGGCAGTTAAGTGAGAACTTCCCATCGGGGGTGGTTTCCCCAACCTTCACATTAAGAATTCGCTTGAATTCGTCAAGCACCTTTTCCGCCCCGCGTACGTAGCAAGCAGTACCAGTACAAATGCTTATTGGGTGTTTGCCTCTAGGAATCATGGTGAAGAACGAGTAAAAAGTTACCACACCATACACCTTGGCAACCGGTATGTTCAGCTCAGCAGCAACCACCTCCTGAACTTCGGCAGGCAGATACCCAAAGGTTTCCTGGGTTTTGTGAAGAACGTTAATCAGTTCACCGCTATCGTTATTAAACGACTGGCATATCTGCTTAATCTTAGAAACCTGTTCCGGTTTGAGTTCAAGTTTTATATGTGACATATGCATATCCTCCCTATTTAATGTAAACATCCTTTTTCTTATTGAAGTAGTGAGTGTGTAGCAGGTGGTGAGCCTTTTCGCTCATGGGCTTACCCAAAAACTCCTCGTACAGCTTTACGATGTAGGGGTTTTCATGCGATTTACGAATAGGCTTACCAGCATCCTCACGGTAAATGGCTTCCATTCGGGCCTTAATGATGGAAGAATTACCATGGTGGAGGGGCTGTCCACCACCACCAATACATCCTCCAGGGCAAGCCATCACCTCTATGGCATGGTAGGTTGCTTTGCCTAAACGAACATCTTCAAGCAGCTTACGGGCATTACCCAAGCCATGCGCTATTCCAATATTTATTGGTAAACCGTTAAAATCGATAGTTGCTGAACGAATGCCCTCCATGCCACGAAGTTCAGTAAAGTCGATTTTTGGTAGAGGTTTACCTGTATATAACTCATATGCAGTACGAACTGCAGCCTCAATTACACCACCGGTAGCACCAAAAATAACTCCAGCACCGGTAGATTCGCCGAGCGGTTGGTCAAAATCCTCATCGGACAGCTCTTCAAAGTTGATGTTGAACTCCTTGATCAGGTGGGCCAATTCACGGGTTGATATTGAGAAATCAACATCGGGGTTACCATCATGTTTAAACTCATCGCGCTGACATTCATACTTCTTGGCCAGGCAAGGCATTACAGAAACAACCACCAGCTCATCGCGTTTCTTTCCCAGTTTTTCGGCAAAATACGATTTCGCTATTGCCCCAAACATTTGCTGCGGCGATTTAGCACTAGAGGGAACATCGAGCATATCGGTAAAGTTATGCTCAAAAAAGTTCACCCAAGCTGGGCAGCAACTGGTAAGAATAGGCAATTTCACGCTCTTATCGCCATTCAGAAATCGTGTTAAACGATCGAGCAACTCAGTGCCTTCTTCCATAATGGTAAGGTCAGCTGCAAAATCGGTATCGAAAACATAGTCGAATCCTATTTGACGCAAAGCCGACACCATTTTACCAGTTACCAAGGTTCCGGGCTTCATGCCAAACTCTTCACCCAAAGCGGCACGCACAGCAGGAGCTGTTTGAACAAGTACTGTCTTGGTAGGATCGGCAATGGCCCGAATTACCTTAGATGTATGATCTATCTCGGTTAGCGCACCTGTGGGGCAAACAGCCACACATTGACCGCAGTAGGTACAGGGCGATTTTTCCAAATCCTGTTCAAAAGCGGGTGCCACTACAGCCATAAATCCACGGTTAACTGCGCTTAAAGCGCCAACGGTTTGAACCTCGTTACACATGGTTTCGCAACGGCGGCACATAATACACTTATCAACATCGCGTATAATTGATGGTGATAAGTCCTTCTTATAAGTTGACATTTCGGCATACTCATGACCAGGTATTTCGCGAATACCCAATTTAATTGCCATATCCTGCAATTCGCACCGACCGCTCTTGGGACAGGTTAAACAATCCTTGGGATGGTCGGAAAGAATAAGTTCCAAAACCGTACGGCGTGCATTAATAACTCGTGTGGTATGAGTTTTAACAACCATTCCCTCAGCGCACTCGGTAGCGCAACTTGGGGCAAGGTTCTTTCGTCCTTCAACCTCTACAACACAAATCCGACAACCTGCAGGCTTATTTTCAACTCCCAGGTCGTGCAGTTCCATGTAACACAGAGTAGGGATGTCAATTCCTAACTTTTTTGCAGCCTTATAAATTGTAGTACCCTTGGGTACTTCAACTTGCTTATTATCTATAGTAAGTTTTACTGTTTCCATTGTTTATCCAAATTATATAATGCTAATAGCATCGAATTTACACTTCTCAATACAAGCCCCACACTTAATACAAATTGCAGTATTAATTACGTGAGGTTTCTTGCGTTCGCCGCTAATTGCGTTTACCGGACAGTTACGAGCACACACAGTACATCCCACACAAGCATCAGGATCAATAACATACTGCATAAGCGACTTACACCTACCAGCTGGGCATTTCTTGTCCACCACATGTGCCACATACTCATCGTAAAAGTTATCGAGTGTTGAAAGTACAGGGTTAGGCGATGTTTGACCAAGCCCGCAAAGCGATGTATCCTTAATTACGTTTGACAGGTTGCGAAGACGCTCAAGGTCCTCCATGGTTCCATCGCCTTTAGTAATACGATCAAGCAATTCATAAAGTCGCTTATTACCAATACGGCATGGCGAACACTTGCCACAACTCTCCTCAACGGTAAAATCGAGGTAGAACTTAGCAACTGAAACCATACAGTCGTCTTCGTCCATTACAATCATACCCCCTGAACCCATCATGGAGCCAGCAGCAATCAGGTTATCAAAATCTATCGGTGTATCAAGATGCTTCTCGGTTAAGCATCCACCCGATGGGCCACCAGTTTGAACGGCTTTGAACTTCTTGCCATTCTTAATACCGCCACCAATTTCGAAAATTACCTCACGAAGCGTTATACCCATGGGCACCTCGATTAAACCCACGTTGTTGATTTTACCGGCAAGTGCGAACACCTTGGTTCCCTTGCTCTTTTCGGTACCTATAGATGAGTACCAATCGGCCCCCTTAAGAATGATAGGTGGAATGTTAGCAAAAGTTTCTACATTGTTTACATTGGTAGGTTTACCCTTGTAACCGCTTTGGGCAGGAAATGGGGGTTTGTTGCTAGGCTCACCGCGTAAACCTTCCATTGAGTGTATAAGAGCGGTTTCCTCGCCGCAAACAAATGCACCCGCACCATACCGTAATTCAATGTCAAAGTTAAACCCGGTACTAAAAATATCGTTACCAAGCAAGCCATACTCACGGGCCTGGTCAATGGCAACCTTTAAGCGTTGAATAGCCAGAGGATACTCAGCGCGAATATATACAAGACCCTTTGATGCACCAATGCAGTAACCGCAAATAGCCATAGCTTCGATTACCGAGTGGGGGTCACCCTCAAGAATAGAGCGGTCCATGAATGCACCAGGGTCACCCTCGTCAGCATTGCATACAACATATTTCTGATCGGAGTGGTTTTTCCTGGCAATTTCCCACTTCAAACCGGTTGGGAATCCCCCGCCCCCACGACCACGTAAACCAGATTTTTTAATAATATCGATGGTTTGCTGAGGATCATACTCGGTAAGAACCTTTCCTAAAGCCTGATACCCATCGCGGGCAATGTACTCGTCAATGTTTTCGGGGTTGATAAAACCGCAGTTGCGCAAAGCAATTCGCATTTGCTTGCGGTAGAAGCCCATGTGCTTTGAATCCTCAACTTTCTGCTGCTTAGCAGGATCTACGTAAAGCAAACGCTCCACCTTACGACCCTTAACAACATGTTCCTTTACAATTTCAACAGCATCCTCGGGTTTAACCTGAGTGTAGAAAGTGTTATCCGGTAAAACTTTTACAATGGGACCTTTCTCGCAAAATCCAAAGCAACCAGTCATTATAACCTGTACTTCATCCTGTAGGTTGTTGACAGCCAATTCGGTTTTAAGATTTTCTGCAATTGAATCGCTTGCTGAAGCCCTGCAGCCTGTACCTCCACAAACCAGCAGGTGCATTTTATACTTTGCCATTACAATTACCTCCCAAGAGATTATATATTATTAATAGACTCATAGTTTACAGGTATAATTCCATCAACCAGCTCACCTTTTTTGATATACCTTTCGATAATCTCATCAGCTTTTTTAGTATCAACATAGCCAAAAACAACAGGATCGGCATGGGGTAATTTTACCTCAATGGTAGGTTCGGCGTAGCAGTACCCCATACAGCCAGTTTGAGTTACCACAGCGTTTATTCCACGCTTTCCAAGCTCATCAATCAGAAATTCCATTACGGTTTTTGCCCCCGAGGCAATTCCACAGGTAGCCATGGCCACCTTTATCTGAACAAGGTTCTCAGCAGCCTCGCCCTTTTCCCTAAGGTCGATTTTTGCCTGTAAGGTTTCTTTCATCCTTTTCAGGTCGGTAAGCGATTTCACTTTTGTCATAACTCATTCTCCTTATGTGAATTTGGTTGTTTTCGTTATTTAATTTATCAATTCTTTTGCAAAGTTACCTTCATTTGTTATTTAATTAACAATTGAAAATATGTTTTTTAACCTAAAACCGTAATTTATAATTCGTCTAAATTTGATTTGATCAGCTCTTTTACCAAGGGATATACAGAACTATCATTAAGCGTAACTCCATCAATAGCCTCAATAATTTTTTCGGTGCTAATAGTAAACCGTCCTTTTTCAGTTGTTACCTCAATTTTAAAGTTGATATCCGGATAAGAGCAAATCAGCAACGCAAAGGTACCGGCCAAATCGCCCAGTGGAAGACAATCGATGTGCGAGGGGATAAACCTTGCAGTGAGGGTTGTGCCAACTCCTGGCTCAGAATCTATAGCAAATTTCCCTCCGGTATGCTCGGCATTCTGCTTGAGTAAAGGTATGCCCAACCCCACCCTTCTGGTTGTTCGCGTTGTGGTAAACGGATCAATTACCCTGTCCAAAAAATCTCTATCCATCCCCTTCCCGTTATCTTTAACAATAAGTTCAATGTAATCTTTTTCCCGATTAATATCAAGGGTGATTTGTATCACCTTTGCTTGAGCTACCACCGAGTTCTGAGCAATATCGAGCACATGAAGCGATAAGTCTTTCATAATATATCACTATTTTATACCGATTTCAAGCTACGTTAAGTTGATCATGAATCAATATGTGGCAAAATATACGATCCATTTTGTCCCATTAACGCATTTGCTATTGATACAAAACTTAAATCGACAAGAGCTAACTCTGTGGTTATTGAACCAATTTGATTAATGAAATGAGCATCGGAATTTCTGATAAATCCGGTTTCGGGTTTTATGGGATTGAGTCTCAAGAAATCGGCAACTTGGGTGTTTCTTGAAATTTCCAGGGCATGGTATTTCAGGTTTGGCGGAACAAAACCGAGTTGACTGGTAATGCTATATTTTGATCTATCAACATGAGCCGGAACAAAAATGCCTCCAATGGAATATATAAATTCCGAAACCTCATCAATACTTTTATTAAGAGCGGCATGCAGCAGGTAATTTATCTCCTGAATAATCTCCTCATCCTCGTTTACTTCAACCTGATAGCCAAACACATCAGGATTATTCGGTATTCGCTGAATATTTTCTTCAATGAAAGTCTGAAGCAACTGACGCTGCTGCTCGTTTTCAACCAGACAAAGGCAATGAATTTCCTCTCGGGTATTAACTTCAGCCCCAAACAAAGAGTAAATATCTCGTTCCTCGGCCAACCGTCGGGTTAAGGGACCGTGAAGCGTTGAATTGTGGTCGGTAATGGCAATTATATCAAGATCCAACTCTGCAGCCCGTTTCACAATGTTAACCGGACTCATTTCCAAATCGGCACAGGGTGAAAGCACCGAATGAATATGCAGATCGGCCCTGTAGATTGTCATTTTGTGTTTAACAGATTGTAAAGCAATCCACTAATTTCGAATGCTTGAAGGTTTGTTCCCAGTATGGGAATACCCTCATTATTACTTTGCTGAATGGTGTTGGCCTCAGGCTCAAGCCCCTTTACCAGTACTACCGCCGATAAATCCTTTAGCGTTGCTACCGCCATAACATTTACATGGGTTTGAAGCGTAATCCAAATAGCACCGGGAGGAGCATTACCCATTACGTCGCTCAACAAATCCGAGGTATATCCTCCGGTAATGGTGTTGCTTAGCCCATCGTAACCCGAAAAAACCTTTAGGTTTAAAGCCTCAACAACTTCTTTTACTTTCATATATAGTTCATTACTTATTGCTTACTGGCTTATCGCAATCCTTCCTAAAACGGTTTACGCCCCAAATCTTCTTCATTATTCTAAACGAATGGGAGGGATCCAATTTACTCTGCTCCATAATCTTTTGCAAAAAAACACATTGCGAAACTGAGCCTCTTCCCTTAACAATATCCTCAGCCAACGATAAACATGTAGGAGCGCCGCAAACGCCGCAATCAATTCCGGGGAGGTAGCACATCAACCGGTTGACCCGTTTCATTTTCAGCATGGCATGTGCCATATCCTCGTCGAGTTTCAACATGGAACGTGGGCTTAATGGTTGAAGACCTGTTTGGCTACCAACCCTTTCCTTGTAATCCTTGATCTTTTGAGAGATACCGTCAATGTTCCACAAACCGACTTCCCCTGCATTTTTCCGAATGGCATCGGCAGCCAGGAAACGGTTCCCCGGATTGAGAATACCTCCGGCACAGCTTTCGTCACAGGCTCTCAGTTCAATAAAGTCGATCCCCGAAACCTCCTCGTTTTCAACCTTTTCCAGAAACTCAATGGCATTCCAAATGCCGTCAATAGCCAGGCAACGTCCCTCAATGTGCGCCGACTCCCCCGTTGTCAATGCCCAGGTATGGCTGCGTGGACTAAGCTCTGAAATAACCCTAGCACCTTCGGTTGGAACTATGCCATGCTTAACCTCGTGTAATATGCGGTTGTAAATGAAATCCATATTAATGATACCGGTGATTTCTGATTTCTCCTCACCTTCGGGTTTCCGAATGGCTACAATTTTTGCTGCACAAGGTGTTACATAAAAGATACCTATTTTATCTTCAGGAACACCCTGAGCGGTTAATGAATTTTTGATGTATAATGCCGTCAAATCCAAAGGTGGCCGAACCAATGCTATATTATCGACCAGCGAGGGAAATTTTACCTGAACCAACCGAACTATGGCAGGGCAAAACGAGGAAATAACCGGCTTATTTGGGTTATTACGAAGGTACTCATTTAACTTGACAATAAGGTATTCTACAGAATCTTCAACCTCAATAATGGAGGTAAAACCTATGTTTAGTAATGCTTGTGCCACCTGTTCACGACTGGCATCCTCGGGAAACTGTCCGAGTAAAACCGAAGGAATTAGGGCAATGCGATGGTCATAGGAAAAAATCTGGGTAAAATCGTCCTGTTCCACTGTAATGGCATGAGTTGGACAAACCCGGTAGCACTCACCGCAATCGATACAACGGTTTTCAAGCAGATGCGCCTTGCCCTCTGATACCCTGAGCGCTTCGGTAGGGCATACCCTCATGCAGTGCGAACATCCGATACACACATCGGTCAATATTTTTAGTGCATGGTAGAATCCTGCAGTTGCCAAAGCAATCCCTCCTATTCCTTTAAATTTACAACAAACTCCAATCGTGTTCCAACACCAACTACACTGGAAATCTTCATCTTATCGGTATTCTCTTTGATGTTGGGTAGGCCCATTCCCGCACCAAAACCCATCTCTCTAACTATTGGCGATGCAGTAGAGAAACCCGGGCGCATTGCCATTTCAATATCGGGAATTCCGGGCCCCACATCATCGAGAACAACACGTACTTTATCGGTCTCAATATCCACATATATCTTGCCCTGAAAAGCATGGGCAACAATATTAACCTCGCCTTCGTAAAGGGCCACCACAATGCGTTTGATGATTTGCGAAGCAACATTCAACTGCTTCAGAATCTTTTTAACCTGACTCGAAGCCTGACCCGCTCTAACAAAGTCGCCTCCCTGAACCCTATACTCGAAGTGCATGTCAACAACTAGTAAACCGGTTTTAAACCCATTGAAAAAAGTACCCCCGATACCCTAAAAAGCGTGTATGGGCTTTCGATAAGCACAATACCATTATCCTGTGCTAGCTTAATCATATCTTCGCTCACTGTCTTGTTACGGACGAACACCACTGCTGGGATATCAGACATCTCAGCTGTTCTAACGGCCTGCATATTCGCAAGTCCTGTAAGCAAAACCAGCTTATCAACCTGAACCGTCAGCACATCGCTCATCAGATCTGAGGCAAAAGCATATTCCACCTCTCGTTGCAGATTTTCGTGACAGCAAATCACATTGCCCTCTACCGCCTTAACCAGCTCCGCGATTTTCATCTGTAAAAACTTTTTATCTTCATTTTAAGACAATGCTAGCCATAGGTTTCCCTCCCTCAAAAAAAAAATTACACAAGCAACCAGTGCCAGCGAATGACATTCAAATATACGTTATTTTATTAACATTGTTATTTTTATAACAGATGTTTAAAAACACAATATATTTAATGGCATCAAGGCATGTTAGCCCTAAAAAATATAGCAAACTGGAATAATAAAAAATGCATTGAAAATATATAGCCACGCCTTCCATGAAACGATTGCAAATAAAAATTTCGTCAACTCCTAATTTTCATCATCATATACATTGTTCACTTATGCTCAACATATTTTTTTTGCAGTATAAGCAAAGGCCAAAAAGTGGACAAATTGATAGTTAAATTCCCAAAAACAGTATAAATGTAAAAAAAGGGCTAAATAGCCCCTTTCTCTGAATCAGGCATTTTAAGACTAATAGCGTTGGCGCGCCTTATAATGTGTATGTAATAGTTCGTGCGACTTGTGGCTGTTAGGTTCGTGCAGGAACTCCTTATAAACTGCTATAATTTCGGGGTTCTCGTGCGATTTACGGATGGGCATACCTGCATCTTCGCGGTAAATGGCCTCAGCACGTTTCCTGCGTATTTCCTCGTTGGTTGGAATAGGCTGACCGCCACCACCAATACATCCGCCGGGGCAAGCCATTATCTCAATGAAGTGCCATTTTCCTTTACCATCGCGAACAGCATCCATTACCTTTTTTGCATTGGTAAGCCCATGGGCTACAACGGTCTTCAACTCAACACCTTCAAGGAAACTCCATTCAGGCTTGGTGCCCTCAATCTTTATTGCTGCTTCACGAACTCCTTCCATTCCCCGGACTGGGGTAATATTAAGCCCGTTGAATGGCACTTCACGACCTGTAACCACCTCGTAAGCGGTACGAAGCGCTGCCTCCATAACACCTCCGGTTGCACCAAAAATGACACCAGCTCCTGATGATACCCCCATTATGCTATCGTAATGAGACTCAGGAAGAGAGCCGAAATCGATACCAGCTTGCTTAATCATAACGGCAAGTTCACGGGTTGTCAGAACATAGTCCACGTCTTTGAAGCCACTCGAACGCATTTCAGGCCTATCGGCTTCAAATTTCTTTGCCGTGCAAGGCATTATGGAAACCGAAACAATTTTTGCAGGATCGAGTTTACGTTTTTGGGCGTAGTAGGTCTTGGCTAAAGCACCAAACATCTGCTGTGGCGATTTGCAGGTAGAAAGGTTATCGAGATACTCGGGGTAAGTGTGCTCAATGAACTTAATCCATGCTGGCGAACAGCTAGTAGCAATGGGCAACTTAACGTTAGGATCGTTATCAACTAAGGCTTTTTTCAGCCTACCAAGAAGTTCAAATCCTTCTTCCATAATGGTTAGATCAGCTGCGAAATCGGTATCGAGAACCGAGTCGAAACCCAGGCGTTTGAGGACGGTAACCATCTTGCCGGTCACAATTTCACCTGGTTGCAATCCCAGATCCTCACCCAGGGCTACCCTAACGGCAGGGGCGGTTTGTACAACCACATGTTTTTCGGGATCGAAAATGGCCTGCCAAACCTCATCAACGTAGTTACGCTCAATAAGTGCTCCTGTTGGGCATCGGTTAACACACTGACCGCAGTTTGTGCAAACCACCTCGAACATTGGATTTTCAAAGAAAGTGGAAATTTTCATCTTATCGCCCTTATAGGCCACGCCCAGTGCGCTAACATGTTGAAGTTCCTCGCAGGTTCGAACGCATCGCTGACAACGGATACATTTGCTATCGTCTTTTATTATTGAAGGCGAAAAAGCATCCACCTGGTAGTTTTTGTAGGGTACCAAATCGATGAACATGGGCTCGGAAATCTTATACTCAGAGGCAAGATCCTGAAGCTCGCAGTTGCCGTTCTTGTAACAGGTGGTACATCTTGCATTATGTTCGGAAAGCAGCAGATCAATGATATGCTTCCGGGCTGTACGCACCTTAATGGTATTGGTGTAAATTTCCATACCTTCGGCCACGGGTGTAGCACATGAAGCTGGGAGTGTACGGGACCCCTTCATTTCAACCACGCACACCCGGCAATTCCCTGCCACACAAAGGTCATCGTGGTAACAGAGAGTGGGTATGTGAATATTAAGTTTTTTGGCTGCCTGCAATATGGTTGTACCTTCATCTACGGTAACAGGCATGCCATCAATTATTAAGTTTATCTGTTTTGCCATAATTGGTTCAGTTTTTAAATTAGTAAATCATCTCTTCCTTAAAGTTTTCAACAATAGAGAAGAAAGAGTTAGCCACACTCTGTCCTAAACCACACTTAGCCGTTATCTTCATGGTTTGGGCTAATTTTTGAAGTTGGTCGAGGTAATTGGCATGCTTATCACCCCTTTTAACCGCCTCGATACCCAGTTTAAGTTGCTGGCAACCCACCCGGCAAGGAGTACACTGACCACACGATTCTTCCTCAAAAAACTCCAGGTAGTTGTGGAGGACGTTATACATCGAACGGGAGCTGTTGAATAGCATCATGGAACCACCGGTAGGTACTCCCTCGAAGCCGATAATGGTATCCTTAAACTTTTTGCGTGGTACACAAAAACCTGATGCACCACCAACCTGCACTGCTTTAGTATCGCCATCGCCAAACTCCTGGACAAACTGATCAACGGTCATACCAAGTTCAAGTTCATAAATACCTGGTTTTGGGGTATCGCCGGAAATTGAAAACACCTTTGAGCCCCTGGAATCGGCAGTGCCAAGTTCCTTGAACTTATGGGCGCCGTAGCGGAAAATCATGAAGGCGTAAACTAACGTTTCGACGTTGTTGATAACAGTAGGTTTTTTTCGGAAACCCGAGACGGTTGGGTAGGGTGGTTTGTTGCGGGGCTCACCACGGTCGCCTTCCATTGACTCGAAAAGGGCGCTTTCTTCACCGCAGATGTAGGCACCACTACCCATCACTACTTTGACACGAAATGCTATCTTAAGGTCATCCAGAATGGCGTGGAAAATATCAAGTTGACGCTGAAGTTCATTCAGCAAGAAACGGTACTCACCACGTAGATAGAGGAATCCCTCCTTAGCGCCAATAACCTTAGCGCAAATAGCCATCCCACCAAAAACCTTAAGGGGTACCTGGAAAAGAATTTCGCGGTCCTTGAAAGTTCCGGGCTCGCCCTCATCGGCATTACAAACCACGTACTTTTCGGATTCGGGCTGTTCACTGGTAAATTTCCATTTAAGTGCGGTTGGAAAGCCAGCTCCACCCCTACCCTTGAGCCCTGATTCAAGAAGTTCGTTAATTATCTCATCGTTGTTGCGCTTATAAGCCGATTGCAACACCTGTTTAAAATCGCAATCCTTATCGAAGATCAGATCTACACGACGTAAGAAATTACTTGACATAATCGAATCTCCTATTTTTACTTTTTCATATAATCGTTAATAATCTCACGAACCTTTTCGGGTGTTAACTCGGTGTATGCTTCATCGTTAATAAGCATGGCCGGGCCTTTGTGGCACCAACCCAGGCAGTTAGTTTCGAGCAATGAAAACTTTCGGTTTGGGGTGGTTTCACCCACTTTAATCTTGAGCAAATCCTCAAGCTCCTGAATGATCAGGTTTTTCCCCTTCATGGAACACGAAATAGTTTTACACACCCTGATCACATACTTTCCACGAGGTTGTGTATCGAGGAAGGAGTAAAAGGTTGCGGTTCCATAAACCTTTGCGGCCGACATGTCAAGTTCCCGGGCAATTTCGGTCATTGCCTCGCTTGAGATATAACGTTCCTCCTGAACCACACCCTGAAGAATGGGTATCAAACTTTCCCTTGCCCGCCCATACTTGTCGGCAAGATTTTTTACTAATTCCTTGGTATCCGTCATAACATTAAAATTTAAAATCCATAATTGTTATTTAGTTAACACTGTTATTTTTATAACATCCAAATTTCTCGTAAATCATTGATTTACTTGTCTAAATATATATAAACGTGCTAACCATAAACCTGATTTTTATCATTTTTACAGTTTAAATTCATAAAAAAATTAAATTTAGAATCATTCAAAGCAAGATAGTCTCGAATTAAAGCTAAAAGCCGTAACAAGCTGAATGTTTGTAGAATATCATTGCACATAAAAATCGATTGGAAAAGGTTTAGATTAATTGCTGTTTTTACGTTGTAGAAGACTATAAAGGTTGTCAGCATCCAAATATACCTGCGGGTATTAAGTTGGCTGAAAATGTAATCAGGCTATCTGCGAAAAAGGGGTAGTAATAATGTTTAAGGATTCATATATAATCCTGACATCTGAGAAAAATTTTATTAAAAAATGCTATTGTCAATGGCTATCTTATTACAAAGTAATACATTTGCAACAGGATAAGGGAAGGGATATAATGCACTACAAATCAATCAGAAACATCTTTTTACTACTTTTTCTTTTTGTATTCACGGCATGTGTAGAACCTGGGAATTACCGTATGCGCGACAGGTATATAGTAACCTCCCACACACTTTACATACGCTCAGCTCCATCGACGGTATCGGAGATAATAGGCACCTTAGGGCAAGGCGATACAGTGGTTGCCGTAGCATCGGATAGGTACTGGATAATGGTGCGCAATGGCTATGAAACGGGTTATATTTCAACGGATTACCTTAAAAAAATAGATTACCCGGTTACCCCTAAAATTTTGCAAACCTCAGAGAAATTGGCAAACTGGAAGAAATGGCAATTCTGGATTTTGGCTATTGCCATGCTGCTTTTGTGGGTACTGGCCGAAGAATGGGTTTTAAAAACAAAACAGTATTTAAAAAAGAAGTTCAACTTTAACATTAAAGAAATTATTGTTTCCTACGTAACCTTTTTTGTAGTTGCACTATTGTCGGGCATTATCTACCTACACTGGAAAGATTACTTCATTGAAAGTATATACAAAGGTATAGCGGCCAATAGCTACGAAGCCGATATTGTAACGATTACGGTTTGGGTTCAACTTTCGCTTTTGGCTATCAGCATTTTATACGATTACCTTGGATCAATTTTCAAAACAGGGTTACGATTTGGAACATTGCTCACCATTTTAGATGTACTTTTAGGATTAATGGCATTCTGTATCACATTTTTCCTTGTTATTGCGCTAAGCTATTACGCCATAGCCTTTTTGCTTGTTTTCTTTACCAGCAGGTTCATCCATATAGTGGACAAGAACAGCTCAAAGCCAAGATTTCGAAAATAGGTTTTCCCAAAATGCTATCTAAATTTCAGGGATAAACCTGACCACATTAGCCTTTACAGTAGCAAAAAGTTCCATCCCGGGAGCAATACCCATCTTTTTGAGCGACTCCCCGGTTATCCGAGAAAAAATTTTAACTCCACAATCAATCACAACCTCGTAGCCAAAACGCTGAGCAAAAATATCGATAACCTTACCCTGAAAAGCATTTACTGCGCTCTGATTCTCAACGTGGGTTGATAGCACCACGGTTTCTTCAGGAAAACAAACAAAGCCATTGGCATTTACAGGGTTGGAATAGAAAGCGATAGACCTTCCAAAAGGCAATTCAGCGTAAACCAACCCATTTTGAGAGACTCTGGAAAATTTTACTTTGAAAAAGTTTTTTGCCCCGGTAAACTTAGCCACAAACTCTGAACGTGGATATTGAAATACATCAACGGTGCTGCCAAGTTGGACCAACTTGCCTTGATTTAGAACACCAATTTTACTTGCCAAAGAAATTGCTTCCTCGTAGTTATGGGTAACATGAATTACAGTAGTTCCGGCCCGATTGATACTCCTAAGCATTGCCAGTAAATCCAGGTGCAGCTGGGGATCGACAGCAGAAAGGGGCTCGTCAAGCAAAAGTAATGAAGGGTTCGTGGCAAGGGTTCGGGCTAAAGCAATTCTTTGCTTTTCGCCACCAGAAAGGTTGTTTACATTTTTATGGAGCAGATGTGCTATTGAGAACCTTTCAGCAAGTTCTTGAACCCTGCGTTTGATGACACCACTACTTTCCCTTTTCACTTTTAGTGGGTATGCAATATTGTCATAGGTATTTAAATGTGGGAAAATAGCCAGGTCCTGGAAAAGAATCCCCATATTTCTTTGGCTGGCAGAAGCAAAAGTAATGTCGATGCCGTTGAGTAGAATTCTTCCACCATCGGGTTTAACAAGACCGCAGAGTATTTGAAGCAAAAGCGACTTTCCGGCGCCCGTAGGTCCAAGTAGCATGAAGTAATCGCCTTGCGAAACACCGAAGGAAATCGCACTAAGCGAAAAACCTGGGAAGTGCTTTGATATTTGATCGACAAACAGTATCATTTACTTTTTTCGAGAAAAGAAACGCAGTGATATAAAAACAAAAAGGCTGATTAACAGGAAAATAAGAGCAGCAGGTTGGGCATACTTAAGACCAAAGGTAGTAAACCTATCATAAATCATCACCGAGGCTACCATAGGGTGATAGGCAACAATAATAACTGCTCCAAACTCACTCATACCCCTGGCAAACATCATAACAAGCCCGGTAGTAATGCTTCGCCAGGCTAAAGGCAAAGCAATGGTAAAAAAAACCTGAGATGGAGTAGCCCCAAGTGTTAATGCGGCTTGCTCCAGCCTTACAGGTACTTGTAGAAACCCATCGCGTGCAGAGTTAATAAGGAGTGGTAAACTAACAAAGGCCATAGCCAAAGCAATGGCAAAAGGGGTACCCAGCAAGTTAATCCCAAAAGAATCGAAAGCTTTTCCCAGCAAACTATCACCGGCTATCAACCCAAGCAAAGCAATGCCAACAACCGAGTGTGGAACAACAATAGGGAGATCGATAATGCCGTTTAATACGTTCTTAAAGGGGAAATCGTATCGAGCCAGGATATATGCCAGGGGTATTGCAGGAATTGCAAAAACAAGTGAGGTGACCATTGCAACCCAGATGGAAAGCCAGATGGAATGTAAAACCTGACTATCGGCAACAGTTGATGCAATAGCCTTAAATGGAGTATTTACAACCATTCCCAGCAAAGGGGCAATAATAAAAAGCAAAACAAAAGCCCCCAAAAGCATCATCGTCAACCGAAAACCTGAGAAATCATTTTTAGTAGTGGCACTCATCTGTCGTGGCTTTCGCTCGAGAATGCACTAAAGTCATCGGGAATTATCCCACAATCGGACTTGTCGAACGGTATAAGCGACTGTTGCCCCATTTGCGTTACTATTCTCATCCCCCCTGTATCGGATAAAAAGTACTGTGCAAACCTAACTGCCAAGCTGGGGTTTGGGGCATTGTTGGGAATTGTAAAAGCATAAACGATAGGCTCTCCTGTGATAGAAACAGAATCGCCAGGGTTAATACCTCTAATATTGATTTTTGCGGTGCTATAATGGTTGGCCAAAGAGGGATTACCTAAATTAACTGAATCGGGCAGAGTAATATATGATAGGCCATGCTGTTTAACCACCGACTCATATATAAAAAGGTAATCGATAGCTGAAGCTTCAAGCAAGGCCAGCAGGTCAACCTCTTTAGGACGGATAAACCGATTATCCTTAGCAAGCAGTGAATCGGCAAGCCCTTTCCGATTGTAGTATTTTTCGGCAAGTTGCAAAGCCAAAACGGTTCTATAGCCGCAAGGATCGGTATTGGGATCGCTACGTCCGTAGAAAATATCGGGTCGTAGTAGAATGGTTGGCCAATTTAAAGAATCGATGGTAGAGGCAAACTTAGACTTGGATGAATAGGCGAGAACCATACGGTTGCTGGCAAAAGGGATAAAAAAATCGGCATGTCCGGTTTCCAGAAGCTGTTTGATTACCTTGTAATCGGACGAAAAGAATAAATCGCACTTCCGGTTTAAATCGGTTATTTTACGAGCACACTCTACACTTCCGGCAGCTTCAAGGTTAATGGTTACTTTTGGATTGTACCGTTTAAAGCTATCGGCAGCTACCTTTAGTGGTACCGAAAGGCTACCTGCATGAAAAATGGTAAGGGTCTTTTTGTCAGCATTTGGCTGCGAACACCCTGATATCAAAAAAAACGATGCTAAAGGAATGAAAATCCAATTTCTCATGGTATATCACTTGTTTATGGTTTGAAAAAATTTTTGTACAACCCGTTTCACGGACTCGTCGAACTCATCACGCAGCTGAATGTAAGCATTGACCAATAGTTTACCATCGGGGGTGAGCTCCGATTTTCCGCCCTCACTTCCTCCACGCGATTTTGAGACTAAAGGAAAGCCAAGAGCTGTTTCGGCATGTCGAACCATATCCCAGGCTTTGCGATAGCTTACACCCATCCTTTTTGCCGAAGCGGCTATGGAATGTAGTTCGCTTATATACAAAAGAAGAAGAAGTTGTTCCTGGCTTAGAATTGGGAAATGGGACAAACGATGCTTAAGGACTATTGAATAATCCAGATAAACATCGTAATACTTTGAACCTTTATGCCCCGCCATAACTTAGATATGCAATATTTTACCTATCGGCAGGTAAAAAAAAGGGAAATACCCCTTACCTGCCTGTATTCACGAAGTTATGAATTTAGAATTAAGAATTTAGAATTAAGAAGTTTTTGTTCATTAAACAACATTCATCAATTTCTTCTAAAACTATCTTCCTTTTGCCTGTTACCTTCTAAATTCTACCTTCTAAATTCTGCCTTCTAATTTCTACCTTCTAATTTCTACCTTCTAATTTCTGCCTTCTAATTTCTACCTTCTAATTTCTACCTTCTAATTTCTGCCTTCTAATTTCTGCCTTCTAATTTCATTTTACATTAAGCCATTGTGCCTACCTACGGAGGGNNTCTAATTTCTACCTTCTAATTTCAAATCACACTTTTCATTAAGCCATTGTGCTAACTACTACTTGTAAAGACAACGGTAAGCAGTATCGCCACTTACACGAACTTTGAATTTTGCATCTTTAGGGACAATGTAGGTTTCAAATTCCTTGTAGGTTTTCCATTCGGTAGCATCGGGTAGCATTACCTCCATTTGACCAGAAATTACCGTCATGTACTCTACCGTTGAAGTGCCAAACTCATATTCACCTTGAGCCATCACGCCTACAGTCGCTCTACCTTCAACAGTTTCGTAGGCAATAGATTTTACCTTACCATCAAAATATTCGTTTGTTTTAAACATAATCGGACAGATTTTGCCAAAGTTATAAAAAAAAAGCATCACGCAACAAAATGGTTAATTCTTTTTTTGAGATGCTAAGACAAGGATAAAGGATAAAGGTTCAAGGNNAAGTAAAAGGTAAAAAAGCGTAATTAGTAATTTGAAATTCAAAAGATATCAACCGTCAACCGTGAAACGTGAACGGTCAACCATCAACTATTAGGCAGAATTGCCCAACGGAATATAATATTGGTGCAGAGCACCTCCACCTTTGTAGCAGTAAAGGGCAAGAATGGTTTTGAGGTGCAGCGCACCGCAATATTATTCCCAGCTATTTATTCTATCAAAAAACTCAAAAAGATACTCATAGTTGCATTTGATGCAGTTTTTTTTTAGAATTTTCAGGCACTATACACAAAACGAATCTTTCTGTACCAAATCGGATATTAGCTGATTAACAGGTTAACCAGTATAAATATGAATTTCGTAAGACAGGGATAGTTACTGGTTTAAAAATGTCACGGTGCTCTGCACCTTTGTGGAAATTTATGGTACGATTTTGTTCTACAAATGTTATGGTGCGTTGCACCTAAATAGGTATCATAAAATTTGATTGTAATTTCATAGCACCTCAAAAAAAATTAACCTCTGTTTTTCACATCAAATTTAAACATTGAGTGCCAAATGTTTGTTATGAGAGCAGTAATGAGTGCCAGAAAAAAGTTTTAAGTATGAGTTCAGTCTAAAAAGTTCATAAAGTTTATAAAGTTCATAAAGTTAAAACATAGCTTGTTTTGCTAAAATAAAACATGCTTTTTATACCGGACTCAAGTATTGAAGGGGAGCAAACTGATAATTGTCATACACTAAACCAATCGTTATGTATTATTTTGCATATCGATTAAAAAGTAAAAACAGCTATGAACAATGCGATTTTTAAGTATGATTTACCTAAGAATGAACCTGTACTAAACTACCTGCCAGGTTCATCGGAAAGGGTAACATTAGAGAAAGAGCTAAAAAGGCTCTCATCCGAAGTTATGGAAATACCACTGATAATTGGGGGAAAGGAAGTGAAAACAGGCAAACTGGGGAAAATTGTTATGCCACACAATCACAACCATGTGTTAGCCAACTATCACATAGCAGGTGAAGAGGAAACCCAAATGGCTATTGAATCGGCGCTCAAAGTTCATGAGTACTGGGCACAGGTTTCGTGGGTGGAACGGTTAAGCATTACGCTTAAGGTGGCTGAGCTCATATCAAAAAAATATAGAGCAACACTTAATGCGGCTACCATGTTAGGGCAAGGCAAAAATATTTATCAGGCTGAGATTGATTCGGTATGTGAAACCATTGACTATTTGAGATTCAACGCCTACTACATCTCGGAGATTTACAATCAGCAACCAATTTCGGAAATAGGGACAATTAACCGTTTGGAATACCGACCGCTGGAGGGTTTTATTTTCACCGTCAGCCCTTTCAATTTCACTGCCATAGCGTCGAATCTCAACATGTCGCCCGTGCTAATGGGCAACACGGTGGTATGGAAGCCAGCATCCACTGCCCTTTTATCGAATTACATACTGATGCAAATTTACAAAGAAGCCGGATTCCCCGATGGTGTCATAAACTTTATTCCGGGCAAGGGCTCTGCCATTGGCAATGTAGTGTTCAATCACCCCTACCTGGCTGGAATACATTTTACGGGTTCAACCGCTACCTTCAATACGTTTTGGAAAGCCGTAAGTAATAACATGGGGAAATATCACTCATACCCCAAGCTTGTAGGAGAAACCGGTGGAAAAGATTTCATATTCGTCCATCCAAGCGCTAACCTTACCGAAGTAGTAATTGCAGCTGTTAGGGGCGCATTCGAGTACCAGGGACAAAAATGTTCAGCCGCTTCGCGTGCCTACATTCCCCAGTCGCTATGGCCTGAATTTAAAACCAAAATTCAGGGCGTAATGAAAGAAATTAAAATGGGCGAGCCAACCGATTACGAATCATTTGTGAATGCAGTAATTGACGAGGCCTCGTTCGATAACATTATGAGCTATATTGAAAAGGCAAAGCAATCGGATGTGGCAGAAGTAATTGTTGGAGGCAATGGCGATAAAAGCAAGGGTTACTTTGTGGAGCCCACAATCGTTGTTACTTCCGATCCACATTTTATTACCATGGAGGAAGAGATTTTTGGTCCGGTACTAACCATTTACGTTTACCCCGATGAAAAGTTTGAGGAAACACTCAAGGTATGCGATCAAACCTCGCCATACGCCCTTACCGGATCGGTATTCTCGTCCGATAGGGATGCTTTAAATAAAGCATGCAGGATATTGAGATACTCAGCCGGTAACTTTTACTTTAACGACAAGCCCACAGGAGCGGTTGTTGGCCAACAACCCTTTGGCGGGTCTCGAGCCAGCGGCACCAACGATAAAGCTGGAGGCCCCTTTAATTTGATTCGATGGACAAGCCCAAGAACCATCAAAGAAAATCTTATACCACCAACCGATTACCGGTATCCTTACATGATAAACGGCTAAATATGAAATGCTACCCCATCTATGGTAAGGGCTTCCCTTTTGGAAGCCCTTACCATTTGCATGATACCATAATATTTCGTTTTTTTGTCCGGTAAACATTGTATATATGGAGTTGATGAACAAGTCTAAACACGCTGAGCTGATATCGGCTGAGCTAAACCTGAACTATCGAAGTGTTACAAATACCATAAAACTTATAGATGATGGGGCAACAATCCCTTTTATTAGTCGTTACCGCAAGGAGATGACCGGCAACCTTGATGAGATGCAGATTACCGCCATTCGTGACCTATCAGCTAAACATATTGAAATAGATAAACGGAAAGAGACCATACTATCCACCATTGAGGAGCAGGGCAAGCTGACCGATGAACTCCGGCAACGAATAATCAGCTGCTATAATTCCACCGAACTGGAGGATATCTATCTACCTTACAAGCCCAAACGCAGAACAAAGGCAACCATTGCCAAAGAAAAAGGCTTAGAACCTCTTGCATTGCTTATATACAAGCAGAACGAGAGAAATGTTCACGCAAAAGCAGAAGTGTATGTTGCTGAAAATGTGAAAGATGTTAAAGAAGCGCTTGCCGGAGCACGCGATATCATAGCCGAATGGATAAGCGAAGATGAAAAAGCCAGAAGTACAATCCGAAAGCATTTCCGTAAAGGGGCAATAATCCGTTCAAAAGTCATTAAAGGCAAAGAAAAAGAGGGCATTAAGTTTTCCGATTATTTTGAGTGGGAGGAGGAGGTAAAAAAATGTGCCTCGCACCGGTTTTTAGCCATGCGACGTGGACAGGAAGAAGGTTTTCTCAGGGTAAGCATAACCCCACCTTCGGAACAGGCAATTGCAGATCTCGAGCAATTGATTATTCGCTCAAATGGCGAAGCGGCCGAACAGCTAAAGTTGGCCATAACCGACAGCTACAAAAGGCTTATTGAACCCTCCATTGAAAATGAATTTACGGCCGAGCTGAAAGAGAAAGCCGATGAAGATGCCATTCGGGTATTTGCAGAAAATTTAAGACAACTCCTGCTATCGCCTCCGCTTGGGCAGCAAAGGGTTTTGGCTATTGATCCGGGATACCGCACGGGCTGCAAGGTGGTGTGTCTTGATGAACAGGGGAATCTGCTCCATAACGAAACCATATTCCCGCATCCCCCACAAAGTGAGCTCAACAAGGCCATGAGTAAAATATCGGCTTTGGTCGATACCTATAAAATTGAAGCCATAGCCATTGGGAATGGCACAGCCAGTCGGGAAACCGAAACCTTGATTAAGCGAATCCGTTTCAACCGGGATGTTAAGGTGTTTGTAGTAAGCGAGGATGGTGCATCGGTATATTCGGCTTCAACGGTTGCCCGTGAGGAGTTTCCAGAATACGATGTTACTGTGCGTGGTGCAGTTTCCATTGGGCGTAGGTTGATGGATCCGCTGGCAGAGCTTGTTAAAATCGACCCAAAATCGATTGGTGTTGGACAATACCAGCACGATGTTGACCAAACCAAGCTTAAAGGCAGCCTTGACCAGGTTGTGGAAAGCTGTGTAAACCACGTAGGCGTTCACCTGAATACGGCCAGTAAACATTTGCTCACATATATTTCAGGTCTTGGACCTCAACTTGCTAAAAACATTGTTGAGTATCGGGCTGTAAATGGACCTTTCCGAAGCCGTAGCGAGCTGAAAAAAGTGTCACGTTTGGGCGAAAAAGCATTTGAACAGGCAGCGGGATTTCTTAGAATTGCCGATGCCGAAAACCCGCTCGACAATACCGCTGTACACCCCGAGAGTTACCACATTGTTGAAAAAATGGCTTCCGATTTGGGATGCTCAGCTGTTGATCTGATACAAAATGAAGAGCTAAGGTTAAAAATCAAACCTGAAAAATATGTAACTGGTAAAGTGGGACTTCCCACGCTAAACGATATAATGCAAGAACTTTCCAAACCAGGTCGCGATCCCCGAAAAACCATCAAGGTATTTGAGTTTGCCGAAGGCATATATAAAATTGACGACTTAGCTCCCGGAATGGTTTTACCCGGAATTGTAACCAACATTACCAATTTTGGTATTTTTGTTGATATTGGTGTAAAACAGGATGGCTTAGTGCACATCTCGCAGCTGGCTAACCGTTACGTATCAAATCCGTTGGAAATTGTTAAGCTACACCAGCACGTAAAGGTAAAAGTGCTTGAGGTTGATATTGCCCGCAAAAGGATTCAACTCTCCATGAAAGAAGTTGAGCAATAAATAACCACTTTAATTTTAGAAAAATAGTTGACGGTTGATAGTTGATGGTTGATAGTCCCTCATTA
>DFYV01000142.1:0-9997 GCA_002383425.1 Bacteroidales bacterium UBA4073
ATTTTAAATAGCTCATCTACCAGCTCATGGGCTTTGTGCTTGCCTTTCTCAAGTATTTCGTTCCAGCTTGGTGTATCACCATTGGCATCGGTTGAATAAATTCCTATAAAATTATCTAACTCTGTAGTCAGTGGTTTAAGCTTTTGGTATAGGCTCTTATTGCCAACAAAAATCAACCTAACCTCGGCATGCTTTAGGATGAATTTATATTCATCGAGGCTGATAGTTGGGTATATTGGCACATGAACCATTCCGGCCTGTGTAATGCCCATATCAACAATGTTCCATTCGGGGCGATTCCCGCTGATGTTCGCCACCTTATCACCAGGCCGCAGCCCCATGGCTAGTAATCCATAGCTTAGGTTGTGTACCATTTGTGAGTAGCGGTCAATGGTGTACTCATCCCAAACACCATCCCTTTTTACAGCTATTACAGTTCTGTTTTCGTAATTTTCCTTACCAGCTTGAAGGATGTCAAAGGTTCTTGTAATTTCCATGCGTATTCAAATAAAGTTAAACTCATTGCCTATTTGTTCAAAAAAGTTTAATTTAGTCCCGCAACAAATTTAAACCATTTTCTATGAAACAAGTTCTGTTTTGTTTAATCGTTTGTTTGATTTCCGAAAACGTTTTCGGACAGGATAAGCAAGCGTATGTAATTTATAACGGGAAAGGTGAAAGGGTTGTTTACCAGAACGTTGTGAATGTAGTAAAAAATTCCGATCTGCTACTCTTTGGCGAACTTCATGATAATCCTATAGCTCATTGGCTTGAACTGGAATTAACACGTGATGTTTTTGACGCACTGAAAGGTAATATTATTCTTGGAGCAGAAATGTTCGAAACCGACAATCAGCTTATCCTTGATGAATACCTGAATGGGTATATCAGTCAGCAACGCTTTGAAGCCGAGGCAAGGTTGTGGCCAAACTATAAAACCGACTACAAGCCAATTGTTGAATTTGCCAAAAGCAAGGGATTGAGGTTTGTTGCCACCAACATACCCCGTCGGTACGCATCGATGGTTTCAGCTGGTGGATTTGACACGCTGCTATCGCTTTCGCAGCAGGCCAAATTGTATATTGCCCCCCTTCCCATTGAGTACGATCCCAACCTTGGATGTTATAAAAGTATGCTTGGGATGATGGATATGCCTGGTAAGGGTAGGTCCAACCCTGAGTTTTTTCCCATGGCGCAGGCCATTAAGGATGCTACCATGGCGCATTGTATTATGGAAAACTTAAGGGGAAACCATGTGTTTATTCATTTCCATGGTTCGTTTCATTCCAATAACTACGAAGGTATATACTGGTATGTTAAACATAAGCTGCCCAACCTGAAAATTGTAACCGTAGCAACTGTAACCCAGGACGATTTAAGCACCTTGAACCAGGAAAGTATGGGTATTGCCGATTTTATAATAGTTGTACCTGATCGTATGACGCGAACGTACTAACCATCATTATGTAAGCGCTAATATTATTTTAGTAAAAAGTTTTGGATACAAATCAACCCTAATATTAAAGTAATTACCACAATTATAAGTGCATTGGTGGCTTTGTTCTGCATGTTGGTGTTATATTCATGGTACTTATTGTAATTTGCTTTCATGGTTGTAGTCTTTTATTTATACTACAACCATGAGTTATTTTACCCTAACAGCTATTCAGGTTTTATGTAAACTGTATCTACCC
Source organism: Bacteroidales bacterium UBA4073 (assembly GCA_002383425.1). Taxonomy (GTDB): domain Bacteria; phylum Bacteroidota; class Bacteroidia; order Bacteroidales; family Tenuifilaceae; genus Tenuifilum. Next base: position 1,695 of record DFYV01000142.1, read on the forward strand.
TAATCTGCGGATTCCCAGTAGGGTTGTAAAAGGACATGATGTGAGTTTTGTTTACTTTTGGGGTAATTGCTATGATGGTATCGTGGGTGACAACCTGTTGGGTGCATTCTTCCCCATGATTTTCGAATGTTCCTCCAGCACTAAAAAAGTATAAAGAGTCATCTTGAATGTTCATGTAAACCCTGAGGTCCGACCAGCATCCATTGGGTGCCGATGCCCTGAATGGAATGTTGTAAGTTGAGTCAAGTACCATGGTGTCGGGTAGTAACCCAGCTTCCATGGTGACGTAATCAGTAAATATGATATAGTTATCGCTTTCGATGCAACCGAATAGGCCTGCTGCAACAAAGCCTGAAAGAAAGAGCAATTTTGCTTTCATGGGATTTGGTATTTGAGTTTACTACAAAAATAAGCAAAAATTATGCCTTTGGTTGGTTCGTGTTCATTTTTGTTAATACCTTAGATTTTTCACTTCAAATGCAGCTTTTTGGAAACTCAGGTTAAGGAACTAAAGAACCAAAAAAATATGGATTATTGGGAATCAGTTGAAAGATTCAGTAAAAGTATCTAACTAATTAGGACAGAACAGCTTTAAGAACGCATCAGCATTTAATAATACTTATGCGCCTGTTGGGAACCCAACATCCCAATTTACCATTGAGGGGAACAACATGAATAATATTACTGTTGGTGGTTAAAATAATGGATGAGTCCTGTATAAAAAGCATGTTTTATTTTATCAAAACAAGTTATGTTTTTTAATTATCAGCATTTTAAAAAACGTTGTGAAATTAATATACAACCCTTATTTTCAACGTTTTAACTTTAAACCTTTCGATTTCACCCAGGGCAAGCTTTAAACACCGATATAATCGGGACAGGCATTTGTACCTTTTTACACTGAACTCACTGATATTTTGATAGATAGATAAAAAATGTATTTTTATTTGCATTTGTTCAAAAAGTAGTGTAACTTGAGGCTTTCTTTTAAAGAAATCGGGAATTGGAGATCATCGATTTTTTAAAGTCAACAAAAAATGTGATGCATTGCGATGCATTGAGCGTTTGCATTGAGTTAACCGAAATGAAGCCGAAATGAGTTCATCGAAATGAATTTTTAGAACATCCTACAGTTTTTCCGTATTTTTAAACAGTTTAGGAAAAATTGTGAAAAATAATACAAAAATAAACTAAAATTAAAGGAGGACTAAACATGAAAGGTGTAATCGTGCTTCAACTAAAAGGAATGGTGATCGAGAAGTTTGGAAAAAACAAATGGGAAGAGGCGTTAGCAAAGGCGGGAATTTATAAAGAACCCATCATCACCGTAATATCAAATGTTGATGATAATACTGTTGTGGCTGTTGTGAATTCACTTTGTGAAGTTTTAGGTATTTCATTGCCCCAATTGGGAGATGCATTTGGTGATTATTGGGTTAACGTATATACACCAAAGATTTACGCAAGTTTCTATGCAAATGCAAAAACAGCAAAAGATTTTCTGTTAAAAATGGACGATGTCCATATTGCTATGACAAAGAATATGCAAGGTGCTGATCCACCGAGATTTGGATATGAGTGGGAGGATGGCAAGACTCTGATTATGAAGTACATATCGAAACGGGGCTTAATAGATTTCATGGTGGGGTTGATTAAAGGGGTTGGAAAATACTATAGGGAAGATTTAAAAGTAACCAAACTTGGAAATGATAGAGTAAAGATTGTTTTCCCATAGTCAATATTACACCACTTCGTTTAACACAGCATATAAACTGCGGGGTTACTGCCTTGCCTTTCGGGACTTTACCCCCATTCGGCAGAGACTGTAAGTAAAAAGTAATGAACATTGAGTTGGGCGTAGGTTAGCGTAACGTACCTGCGCTTAACTATTCTTTCAGGCTATGCCTGAGATTTTTGTAATATACATTGACCCTGATGCCGTTAAAGATAATCAATGGGCTTTGGTTTACTCAAAGGGAATAGTGGCTTACTTTTTTTATTTGCCACGAATGCACAAATATTCGTTTGTCATTCGTGAATTCGTGGCTTATTTTTTCTCCGTTCGGCAGAGACTGTAAGTAAAAAGTAATGAACATTGGGTTGGGCGTAGGTTAGCGAAACGTACCTGCGCTTAACTATTCTTTCAGGCTATGCCTGAGATTTTTGTAATATACATTGACCGCTGATGCTGGTAAAGATAATCAATAGTAGTGAGTAGCGAGTAGATAGTATGTCAAAGATATTAATTTGAAACACCCATGACGGATTTTAGACACATAGGGACATGATTAAACGATTCGATATTGCCTTTGGGTAAAAATAATGAAAATATAAACAGATTAAAAACCGCAAAGAATGCCAAGTTTTTACGCAAAGACCCCCGATACGCTTCGCTACCCTGATACGCTAAAGCTACAGGGCANNCAAAGAAAAAACTCTGCGACCTTTGCGTCTTCTTTGTGACCTTTGCGGTTAAAAAAATAGGTTCTACCACGAATTCAATGATAACTTGCAATTTGTATATTTAGTTGAAATGTAGTTTATATGTAGTTTATATGTTGTCTTTTAGTTTTCAGAAGATGGAAATTTATCAGCTTTCAAAAGAGCTGGTAAAGGATATTTATAAACTAAGCAGCTATTTTCCCTTAGATGAAAAGCAGGCTCAAGTACAGCAAATAAATAGAGCAGCAGTATCAATATTTCAACCACATTTCAACAACATTTCAACAACATTTCAAACACATTTATAGTTACATTTAAACAGTGTTTTATATAGTATAAATATTTAACCACTAAAATAAGAGTAGTTCCAAAATTTTAACTTGTAATAAAATCTTTTTATCAAAATTTGCCTATTAAAAAGTTGTGTTTACAATAAAAATCTGAGCATACTAAAATTTGATGACTAAGTGTATAGCCACTAATAAGTTATCCATAATTTTACCTGGAAGTTTCAAATTGACAATGAAAAAATCATAACTTACTTACCCAGTAAGTTAGCAAGAGCTTTTTCGAGTGTAGGATAAGTCCATGTAAAGCCAAGCTGTAATAAACGCTGAGGCTGAACTGGCTGGCTGGCCAATAGCAGTTCGTTTGCCATGTTTCCAGGTAAAAGCAGAAGCAAAAATGAAGGAATACTAAAAAGCATAGGGCGTTTGTAGAATGCAGCTATTTGCTTAACTAAATCGGCATGAATGTTAATTGCCGGCGATGTGATATTAAAAGCGCCTACGGCCGTTGGTGTTTCAATTAAAAACTTTATGGCTCTTACGTGGTCAAAAATATGGATCCAAGGCACAATGTTATAACCTTTACCAAGCGTTACACCCCCCAAGTACCTAATTGGCGGTGCAGTTTTGGTTAAAAGCCCACCATTACTAGCTAAAACTACACCGGTGCGGATTAGCAAAACACGTGATGAATTTGCAGCAACCAGTGCTTCGTTTTCCCATTCACGTACCAAATCCGATAAAAAACCTTTCCCTGAAGGTGAATTCTCTGTTTGAATAACATTAGTATTGAACGGATATATCCCCACTGCCGATGCTTGAACGAGAACCTTAGGAGGATGTAAACTGTTAGTAACCGTTTGCGCCAAAGCTCGAGTTGACTGAATTCGACTCTCAACAATCATCCTTTTGTTTCGCTCTGTCCAGAGTGAAGCAATGCTATAACCGGCAAGATTGATAAGAACCTCCGATCTACCAACCAGTTCCACCAGACTTTTATCAGTTTTACCGCTCCAGTAAATAAATTCAACGTTTGAATCTGCACTAAAACCTTTCGATGGATTTCGTGTAAGCACTTTTACCCTATAGCCATTGCTAACAAGAAATGGCACCAGCCAACTCCCAATTAGGCCAGTTCCCCCTGCTACTAAAACAATTTTTCTTTCCGTTGGTTCCATTCCTCAAAGTGTATGTGAATTGTATCATGATTTGCCATTTTCGTCACAATATAGCTGCAACAATCTCTTGCTACTTTACCATAAAACTTTAACTCATAAATTCACTTAAAAAATTTATTCATGAATGTACTTTTAGTATTGTTTACATTCTCATCAATTCGGATATTGGTTTAACATTGATTCTCCCTTAATAATAATACATATCGTTATAGTAAAAATAACTTTCCCCTCATTGCCTTACAACTTTTAGAATTCCATAATAAAGCCAACTGTTGGCAATATTGTACCACCGCCCGAACCCTTAATCGTTTTAAATAAGTATCGGTCTGTATCGTTGGGGTTAACCACAGGGTCACCGTAAGCATCGGTAATAACTGTGTATAAAGGTGGCCTATCACCCTTAAAATTGTAAACATTCTGTATGTCGATATAAAAGTTAAGCATCCATTTGTTAAAAAAATAGATCTTATCGATACGAATATCAAGTTGGTGAAATGATGTTAACCTTTTACTATTGAACAAGGAGTAATCGAGTAAGGGTTGACGTTGAACATCCCAAACGTTTACTAGGAACGATGTATTCAGGTCGTATGGAGTATAAGGTGGGCCTCCAACAAAACGCCACTTAAAACCAAAACTCCAGCCTTTACCAAAGTATCGGGTAGCAGTTGTTGTAATCAAATAACGATTGTCCCAAGATGTTGGTATCCATCTGTCCGATGGAGTTAAATCGCTATTTAAAGCACTTGTTTCGCTTCGAACAAGGGTGAAAGAAAATAAAGTATTAAAACCTAACAGTTTTTTGCTACGATAAAGGAATTCTACCCCAAAAGCTCTGTTTTTACCTGTTGATACGAGAGGTTCATCGCCAAAAGTTCCATAGTCGGCACTTTTACTTGAAATGGAAACGGAATCGTTAAGTGATACAGGATATTTATCGTATAGTTTTAGGAAACCTTCAACCGTAAACTGGCTCATATCGTTAGGTTGCCATTCAATACCAGCCGTAAGCTGATCCGACTGGATATAGGTAATGCCATTCACCTTATTAACTTTGGTACCCAAAGAGTCGGCAAAACCCAAAGCAGTGTAAGGGGGAAGCTGGTAGTACCTACCCACATTTACATTCACAAAAATAGCCTCAGCTGCCTTGTATGATAGCGACAAGCGTGGGCTAATCTGCCTTAACAAGTTGTTCATTTCTGATGAGTAACTATTCGCATCGGCTCTTACCCCTAATGAAAGGGTGAGGTTTTTGAGTACAGTTCGATTCACCTGCCCAAAAACACTCCACTTAAACAAATCCATATCGGTTTCATAGGCATCGGGGGTATAAGTTGAGCCAACAAATTTAGCTCTAAAGGTAGAATTATAGTAGCGTGCGTATTCAAATCCTATACCATAGTTAACATTGAAGTTACTGATTGTTAAATCGTTTTCATAGCGTAACTTGTTTTCGGCTTCCCATGAAGTATAATCGAGAAGTTTAGGAAGACTATTATCGTTGTTTGTAAATTTAAACTGTCGATTATTGAGCATATTTCTACTTAACACCAGCGTACGATAACCATTACTGGAAAAATGCTTAAATACAGTGCCTATTGTGTAGTTCCACTGCGTGTTAACAGGAAGATACCCGAGAATGTATCGCTGGTACTCATCCGGGTTTTTCAAACCTAAATTCAACTCAAACTCATCTATAGCACCAAGCCCGATTATGGTCAACTCATTTTTTGCATCAATTTTGGTTTTGGATTTAAACTGAAAATCGTTATAGTTAGGCAAAAAAGGAAGCTCTAACGCATTGAAAAGTAATTGAAGGTATGAACGTCGTGCCGAAAAGATCATAGAAGTGTTATTGCTAATAGGGCCGTCGAAAGTAAGCGCTAAATCTGAAGCTCCTACTGCAGTTTTAACTATAAAACGTTCGTTATTCCCATCAACCTGACGGAAATCGAGAACAGAGCTAAGCGCATTTCCCTTTGAAGTTGGAAAAGCTCCAGAGTAAAAATTAACCTCCCTGACAAAATCGATGTTTATAATACCGATGGGACCTCCCGATGATCCTTGGGTTGCGAAGTGATTTAAATTTGGGATTTCAACTCCATCCAGGTAAAACCTATTCTCGTTTGGACCCCCACCCCTAACAATAACATCGTTACGATATGCCAACGAGGTAGCTACTCCCGGCAACGATTGAATCACACGGCTAATATCGCGATTTCCCCCAGGGGATAGCTCAATCTCATCGATTCCTAAACGCCGTAACGAAAGGGGAGCCTCTTCGCTTCGCCTAAAAGGCGAAGCCTTAACAACAATTCCTTCAATTTCTATTGGAGTTTCAACTAAGGGTATGTTGAAGTAAACATTCTTTGAGTGGGAGAGCATTACAGCCTCAGTTACATATGGCTTATAACCAATTGCTGACACACGCAGCTCAACCCACCCTGGCTCAAGCCCTACAATAAAAAAATTCCCATCAATATCAGTCGTAGTACCCAGGTTTTTATCAACAACTATTACGGTTGCGAAAGGTATAGGCTCGTTACTCTGTCCATCGAAAACCCGCCCTTTTACCACTCCTTTTTCTTGCGCCGACAAGTTGTGTAAAACTGACAACAACAGCAGTAAATAGAATAATCTTTGTAACATAATTCAACTTTTTTAAATCAACAAATAATTGCTCATTTTGTTTATTTTTATAGCATTTAAATACATATATTGAATTGGTATTTTATTTATTTATTATACAGTTTAAACTTTTATGTCAAAATATATTGAACATAGGTAATTAGACTAAGATAATGATTATATCGCTGAAATTCAACTATGATTAAATAATCATCCATGATTAATGATTTGTTTTATGTGCCTACAAAATAGCTAAATTACTTCAACTACGCTAAAGCCATAGTACCATATTTGGTACAACTAAATGTCAGGTTTGATTAAACGAGAGTGATAAATTATATATTTAGTGATTTCTACAACTATTATTCAACTCAAATGCTTTACTTACAACATCACCTATGCTGGTGGTTGTCTTAGGCAAACGACAAAAAAGACTCAGATATTCTATATTGTAGCTTTTCCCCTTCAATGGAGCAAAGGTGATGCTGTTTAATGAAAAGCCAAGCTCTGCAAAGCATTTTGCAACATTTTCAATTACACCCTCGTGAACTTTTTTGTTCTTTACCAACCCATTCTTACCAATGTTCTCCCTGCCTGCCTCGAATTGGGGTTTTATGAGAAGAATAATAATCCCATCGGGTTTGAGGAATTTTACCAGCGAACCGGCAACTTGAGTGATTGAAATAAACGATACATCGACGGTGATAATATCGACCTGTGCCCCAATTACCGATAATTCAAGAGTGCGAATGTCAGTCTTTTCCAGCGAGCAAACCTGTGGATGGTTATGCAGTAATGCATCGAGCTGGTTGGTTCCCACATCAACAGCCCAAACAAACCTTGCCCCATGCTGTAGAGCACAATAGGTAAAGCCACCGGTAGAGGCTCCAACATCAAGCATCAATTTGTCGGTAAAATCGATACCGAATTCCTCAACGGCTTTCTGAAGTTTCAGAGCACCTTTACTGAAATAATCGTTAGTTTGTAAAACCTCAACCTTATCGTTATCGGATAACAGAAATGCGGATTTAAGAATGTTTATACCATCACTTTAACCACACCTGATTTAATAAGAGTTTTAGCCCGTTCGCGCGAGCCGCAAAACCCTTTGTCAACTATGTATAAATCAAGCCTAACCATCATTTAATTCTTTTCTTCAGCTTGCATTCTGCATTTTGCATTGAGCCTTTAACCCTAACGTTCCTCTAACTTCCTCAAACATTACTTTGGGCTGCATTGAAAAAAAAATGAACCAGCTGATGCACATCATTCCTGTGAAGTGAGTAATTTAGCCGTTCCTAAAAGTATAAATTTTTATCATCATAATTATGAACTTTACAAAGTTAAGCCATGCATCCAGAACCCGATATTCTTCAACAACTTTTTGAAAAAGCAAGCAGAATTTTTTCTTTTGACGAGGCTCAGTTTACCATTGGAACAAGGTATGTTGCAGCGTTAAACAAAAAAGGGCAAATAGGAGTTTGTGCAACATTAAATACTGTAATCGATAATAAAGCAACTCAATATATCGATTTTACAGACCATAGAAGCAGGGTGATTGCCAATGCTTTTATAAATGCTACGCTCAACTATATTCCTAAGATTGATGGCCATGGCGATATATTTGATGTGGTTGATTTTAGCCTATTCAAAAACACCGTAATGATTGGTTACTTTGACTCGCTTGTTCAAAAGTTACAGGGCAAAGGTATTGCTCCCGTTGTATTCGATATCGATCAGCACGAGGCTCCTGTAATGCCCATGG
>DFYV01000142.1:10080-13840 GCA_002383425.1 Bacteroidales bacterium UBA4073
TAAATCATGCCGAAACCCTAAAGCTTATTGCCGAAGGATGCGGCACAAAGGGATTCATGCATAATATGCAGAAGGTTTACAGGATTCAGAAGTTAGAAGTTAGAAGTTAGAAGTTTTTTGTTCAATTTTTTAAGGTACTTACAAAAATTGCTGTGCATTCATCAGCATCTTTCTGATTAGAATTACGAATTACGAGGTTTTTATTCATAAAACAACATTCATCAATTTCTTCAAACTTTCTGCCTTCTACCTTCTAATTTCTAACTTCTGCCTTCTGCCTTGAGCCATTGCGCCTAACTATTTTTTGTTGCGGTTGGAACTACCGAACCACAACCAGTTCATTCATAATATTCTGAGCTCCGGCATACTTATCGATTATGAATAGGGCATAACGGATATCGAGCGAAATGTTCCTACAGTAGTTAGGATCGAACATCACGTCGCTCATGGTGCTTTCCCAGCAACGGTCGAAGTTAACGCCAACAAGATTTCCCTCGGCATCAATTACCGGGCTTCCAGAGTTACCTCCAGTGGTGTGATTAGACGCAATGAAGGCTACCGGTACAGTTCCGTTTACGGCATAGGGGCCGTAATCCTTTGCCTTATATAGCTCCATCAACCGTTTGGGTGGGACATAATCGGGCACATCGCGCTGTTGCGATTTCTCGTATATACCATCGATGGTGGTGTAATAATCATAAACCACCCCATCGCTGGGGCTGAAGCCCCCTACTCTTCCGTATGCAATACGCAAGGTTGAGTTGGCATCGGGAAAGAATCGTTTATCGGGTTGCATGTGCATAAGCCCTTCAACATAGGTTCGATAAAGGATATCAAGGCTATCGGCAATTTCGAAGTAGCGTTTTTGAATGTTTGTACGGTAAAAATTTTCGTATTCAGAATAGATGGTAAAGATTGGGTCTTTCAGGAATTCCATGGCACTGGTGCTATCGATATCGTTTAAAAGGGTCAAAACCCTTAAGCTATCNNGGCTGTAGTTCCTTCGGAACACGTTCGTGGTAAGCCTGCATCATGGCAGCAAAAACTTCCCTATCCACGTTAAGCTCAAAATTATGGAAGAAATTGCGAGTGTAGTCTTTTAGCTTCTCACTCTGGTGTAACAACACGTCGCTATCGGCATTTGGGTCAAGAGCGATATTCAGCAACTTTTCAAAACGCGAGGCAAAGCTGAGCAACTCAACGCCGTAAACAGCCTCGTTGCGGTAATCGGCCACCAGCGTTAAAGGGGCTATTTCCTGGTATAGTGTCTGGAATTTTGGAAGTAGCCACCCGTACCGTTCATTAAGATCAGGTTTTGATGCAGCCCACGCGCCAAACATGCTCTCCAGTTCCTGTTTCTTACCAACAGCATCCAGGCGATTTAAACCAATGGTCTCGCCAATCCATTTTTTCCAGGCATTGGCTACCCCTGCATGCTTTGCAGCATACTTAATGGCAATGGTATCGTTTGAACCCATAAATCCATCAAATATCGACAAACGGATATCGCGTAAAGCGATTTTATTGGGATTACTCTGGTTTATGAGCAGGTTAATGGCATGCGAGGTTATGAACTGTTGCGTTCTACCTGGGAATCCGTAAACGAGAGTAAAATCACCCTCATTCACTCCTTTCATGGATATTGTGAAAAACTTTTTTGGTTTATAGGGTACATTCTCTGGCGAGTAGGGAGCAGGATTATTGTCCTTATCGGCATAAATCCTGAAAAGGGAAAAATCACCGGTATGGCGTGGCCAAACCCAGTTATCGGTATCGCCTCCAAATTTGCCGATGGCATCGGGAGGAGTACCCACCAACCGAACATCTTCAAACACCTGGGAAACAAACAAAAAATACTGGTTACCATAGTAGAAAGGGCGAACAGTGGCCTCTAAACCAATTCCCTCCTTTTGGGCAAGTTCAATGAGGCTATCGGCAGCCATCTGGATGTTTTTCTGCCGTTCAGGCTCAGCCATGGTAGCAGTTACATTCTTTAGCACACGGTCGGTTACATCTTCCATTCGCACTAAGAATCGTACCTTTAGGCCTGTATTTGGAAGTTCCTCGGCATGAGTGGCTGCCCAAAAGCCATTAGCCAGAAGGTTATTCTCCACGGTTGAATGCGATTGAATTGCAGAGTAACCGCAGTGGTGGTTCGTGATCAGTAACCCCTGTGCCGAAATGAGCTCGCCAGTACATCCACCGCCAAACTGAACCACGGCATCCTTTAAGCTTGACCTGTTAACGCTGTAAAGGTCTTCGGCGGTCAGTTTAAAACCCATACGCTGCATCTCATCAATATTCTTGCCAATAAGCATTGGAATCCACATGCCCTCATCGGCAATTCCTTTAAAGACAAGGGATATAGAAATCATTACAAACAAAAAAATCTTTTTCATGGCTATTTCGTTTTTACTTTGACAATGAATTGATAAAAGAGATTAATTGCTGGTACAGATCATGAATAGGAAGCCCCATAACATTAAAGTAAGAACCTTCAATGCGCTCAACACCCACGTAGCCAATCCACTCCTGTACCCCATAAGCACCAGCCTTATCGAATGGTTTGTACTTTTCAACATAGTAGTCTATCTCCTCCATGCTAAGACGTTTGAATGAAACCTCGGTGGAAACAGCGAAAACCCTTTCGGAATTCCTCGATTTCAGGCAAACACCTGTAACCACAGTGTGCAAACGGTTCGATAGGATGCTTAAGATTCGACGAGCATCGGCAGCATCTTTTGGTTTTCCCAAAATTTGATTTCCGCATATCACCACGGTGTCGCAGGTGATGAGTATGGTATTTGTATCAAGTTTGCCTGCAAGCTGAGAGGCCTTGTGCTTGGCTAAGTATATCGGGACATCGGTTAAAGGCAAATTAACGGGATAAGACTCCTCGTCATCGTGGTTAGTGTCCCAGATATCAAAATCAACATCCAGACCTTTAAGCAGCTCACGCCTTCGTGGTGATTTTGAAGCCAAAACAAGTCGTTTACCTTTCAGCAAATCGTGTAATAACATCAATATAAAGGCTTTAAGAGTTAACCACGAAACGGAAAATAATCGTGTAAATCAAACCAAAAAGCATAATAAGCTTACAAATAAAACTTGCCCTACGGTAATCGGATTTGGAAGTGGCGAGCAAAAGGATGAAAAGCAAGGTAAAAATTGGAATAACAATAAAAATTACCAAATAAAGAAGGGAAACGTAATCGAATGGTTTGGTCGATAATTTAAAAAGATAGGCCGAAAAAGCCAAAATCAGTGCAATTAGTGTTAAAGCTAAAATGGTTGCAGCTATCAACTTCGATGTTTTTACGCCAAAGTGTACAGGGATTGTATTTCGTCCCAGCGAAGTATCGCCCTCAAAATCCTCAATATCCTTAATAATTTCACGGGCAAGCGTAAGCATGAAGGCAAAAAAAGCGTAGCCGCCTACCCAGTAAACAATAACCTTCATGTTTAGCTGGTAAATGAAAATTATATCGCTAAAAGTACCGAGCATCGGGAATTCAAAAATCAGTGGCATTAGGGGAACCATTGCGGTTAAAAAGGCAACCACCAGGTTACCCACAAAAAGCTGACGCTTATAAGCGGTTGAGTAAAACCAGAGCACTCCTGCTGTTAAGAAAAAAAGCAGTGAAAATACAGGTCGTCCAATGCGAAACGATACAAATGTTCCAAGAATCAGGCCAAGAAGAGTAAGAACCAGATGAAAAGCAATGGCACCCCGGCGGGTAATCTGTTTTCCAACCACAAC
>DFYV01000142.1:13873-26062 GCA_002383425.1 Bacteroidales bacterium UBA4073
GTTTGGATTATCATATACCTAACCAGAACCATTGTTGCAGCAATAATCAACAGGTTCTTGAAACGGGCTAAACGTAAATATTTAAGCATAGCACAAATGTTTTTTATTGCAAACCGTTTGCCGATGGGCCCCATTTACCATTCACCCTGAGCACCTGCTCAATTACATCGCGCACGCAACCTTTCCCTCCTGTAAAGGTTGATATATAGGCTGAAATTTGTTGAATTTCAGGTGCAGCATCCCTTGGGCAGGTGGGTATTCCAATACGCTGCATAACCTCATAATCGGGCAAATCGTCGCCCATGTAAAGGATATTGGAAAGTTCGAGCCCGTACTTGAAGCGGAAATCTTCCAATGCCTCAAGTTTATCGGTAATTCCAAGGTATATATCGGTAACCCCTAAGCCCTGAAAGCGTTCTTGCACAGCCTCCGATTTGCCACCCGAAATGATAGCCACAGGGAAACCTTGCTCTACTGCCACATGAACCGCATAGCCATCGCGCGTGTTCGATGTTCTGAGCAATTCACCCGAGGGATGTATTATAATAGTTCCATCAGTAAATACTCCATCAATATCGAAAACAAAGGCTTTCACCTGCCCAAGCAATTCCTTAAAATTCTTTTTACCTACCATACAGTAAACTTATCGGTACGAAACGCAAATATGTTAGTCTTTTTTCCCCTTTGCCAGGTTTTGAATGCTCAAAGATAGCTCTTTGTACAGATCGGACAAACCAAATGCATCCAACATTTGCATGTGCTGTTCCATGGTCTGTTTATCGTTACGTATAGCAGGGCCTGTCTGGAAAAGTGCAGGATTTCCCTCAAAGGCTTTACGAACAGTTTCCTCAACTAAGGGTTTAACAACATCGAAGCTAATGCGATGCTCCGTGGTTAAGCGGTAGGCCTGAGCAAGCATGTGATTGGTAAAATTGGAAGCAAAAACTCCAGCGAGGTGGAGCCACCTCCGCTGTTCTGAGTCCATGTGCACAGCTATCCCCGATAGTGCTATGGCCAGCTGCTTTAATGTATCTGAAGTGCCATCGCTGTTAGCTTCAATACAAATCGGAATATTTTTAAACGGAACAATTCTGTTACGCGAAAATGTTTGAAGGGGGTAAAACACGCCGTACCCATCAACCTTAGCCCCTTTAAATACCGAAATCGAAGTGCTGCCGCTTGTATGTACTACAATTCCATTCAGCCTGGGTAACGATTTTACCGCTTGCAGGATAATATCATCGGGAAGAGCTATGATGTAAATATTTGCGTTAAGATGCAGGCGTTCCAGCGTATCGATTGGTTCAGCATTAACTTTTTGAGCAATTGCCTTTGCGCCTTCAATGGTTCTTGAGTAAACCTGCATAATTGAAATTCCGGCATTATGTATGGCAAAAGCCAATGAAGTGGCCAGGTTACCTGCACCTATTAATACAACTTTCTGTATCATGGTTCACATCGCTTTTGGTGCATAAAGGTAACAAATAAACAGAAAAGTAATAAAATGAGAGTATGGAGAATTTACCAGGTTCTTAAAGTAGAACACATTGAATATTAGTAAAACACCGCCTAAAGGAACCATCAACCTGTAAAAAGCTAATCACCCAACAAATCATTCACCAAGGTAATCAATCTTTCAGCGTTAAATGGTTTGGTTATGTATGCATCGCAACCCGCCTCAATGGCCTTTCTTTCATCATCAGCCATGGCAAAGGCTGTTTCGGCGATGATTTTTATGTTAGGATTTTTGGCTTTTATTTGCATGGTAACCTCTAAGCCGTCGAGCATTGGCATTTTAATATCCATGAGGATAAGGTCCAAATTGGGATTCTGGTTGAACAGGTCAAGGGCTTCCTGTCCATTGCGGGCGATAATGAAATCAGCATTAATACTTTTAAGGTAATTGATCAGAAGTATTACCGATATGTTGTCGTCGTCGGCAATAAGTATCTTAAATTTTTTAGCGCTATCCATCTCCACAATTAAACTCCGACACTTACTAAATGTAAAGTTAAAATGTTTTTACCAGATGTGCAAATATTCATTGAATTATTGAGTCCAGTAGAAAAAGGGTTAATTCTTTTTTTGAGGGGCTAAGAAAAGGGTAAAAGTTAAAAGATAAACGTGAAACGTGAAACGTGAATCGTGAACCGTTAATCGTGAATCGTGAACCGTGAATCGTGAACCGTGAACCGTTAATCGTGAACCGTGAACCGTGAATCGTGAACCGTGAATCGTTAATCGTGAACCGTGAATCGTTAATCGTGAACCGTTAATCGTGAACCGTGAATCGTTAATCTTTAACCTTGAACCTTAAACCTTGAACCTTGAACTTTGAACCATCAACCATCAACCATCAACCATTTTCCTGAGCAACGAACAACGAACAACGAACAACGAATTTCCATCAACCATCAACATATAACTTTTAAGTCACTGAACTAACGGCCGTGTGCTCTACTACTCCCCAAGGGTAACGGCAATCAGCCTTTGGGTACCATCCATACGTACGTCAAGGGGTTTGGGGAATCGGACGTGGCGGAAGAAACGGGTTTCGTTTACGGCGGGTAACTGGTCGAGCTTATCCCAGTCGATGAATGCGTTTGGGTCGGAGTTGGGAATGGAACAGTACCCCACGTTCATCGATATTACGTTGTGGAAGAAGTGCGAGCCGTAGGAAGCATCGAGCGGGAAGTCCTCAAAGCTGGTTTCAACAATGACCTTCGCATTGCAAATCTGCGACCATGCAACAGGAATCCCAATCCACCTATCGCGAGTTCCCCAGCGCCCTGGGCCTATCAAAATATAACGTTTACCCTCGGCATCCATCAAATTGTTGAGATCATCCACCTCCTTAGCCATTTCAAGGGTCATAGCCTTGTTAAACGCCTCGCGACGGATATAGATAATATCCTGAATGTTGGTTATACGGCCATTGCCCATGGCATTATTGGAAAACAGAATGGTTTTGTCGTGCACAATAGTGTTAACATCGAGCCTGTACTCCTGGGCATTTGCCATTAATGGTTTTATCTGCAGCAGGAAAAACGATGAGCGGTAATTGGCATCCTTGTTAAGGTCAACGGCAAATTCAATTTCGCATGGCGCACCAAGTGCTTCTTCAACAATATCAAGGATAACATCGATGGTTTGCGACAGCGGAATATAGCTGTATTTTAATATATTGGCAAAGTTGACTACGCGTGGGCCGCTCTGGCCAACCCCTGGTATAAGCGATGAGTTCTCGGAGCTGTAAACCGATGCGCAGTGCTTTAGATTTCCATGCTTTTCGGCATTATACAAATCGAGCCTGACAAGCCCTGCCTCATCACCGGTAAGCAAATCGTAATCCAGCTTACTTAGGTCAACCGCCAGGAAATCGACCTGTGAGTTTTTGATTAAATCCTCAAGAGTATAGTTGATAAGCGTAGGATATTTAGGGCAAAAACGATACGACCGTCCTCCCTCAACCACATGTTTACCAAGCCCTATGGCAATGTTGGCAAAGCCATCATCGGGGTTGATATGACCGAATGGGTAGTAGTTGTGCGATTGGGCAACCCCACTAATGTTTGGGTAGTAGTAATGCTCGTACTTGCTTCCCACAACCTCCTGGATGATAACAGCCATTTTTTCATCCTCAACCCTGAGATTCATGGCCTTAATGTAGGCTTTGGCGGTTGGTGAAAAAACTGATGCGTAAACCAGCTTAATGGCATTCATGAGCTGCCGAAGCCTCACATCGCGTTTGGGATGTGAGTTGGGAATAATATACGTTTCAAACACTCCCGCAAAGGGCTGCATGATGGAATCCTCAAGCATTCCCGATGACCGGACAGCCAAGGGTCTGTGGTATAGCTGCAACAACCTGTCGAGCCGAAATTTCAGCTGATCGGATAGTTCGGCTTTTAAGAAAGACTTTTGCAAATCCCCGAAATCCTTACAGGAAAATACCCTATCGTAAAGTCCATTACGGTCCATAAAACACTCAAACTCATTTGTTCCCACTATGGAAGTTCGTGGAGTAAGCAGGTTGATATTTGGGGTGTACTGGGAAATGTCGAAGGTATAAAGCAAGGTATTTATAAATGCCAAACCGCGTCCCTTCCCGCCGACCGAACCATCGGCAAGGCTAACAATATTGCTTGAATCAACCTCCCAATTAGTATCGAACCCAACAATTTTTCCGCGCCGTTTTTCCTGCCGGTACTTTTTAAGGGTGTTAAGTAGATACTCCCGAATTTCGGAAGGGCCCGAGAAGTCATCGATTTTTGAGGGATGAATAATGCGGGCCACCTGAATTTCACCCCGAGCCGATAGCCACATGGAAAAGTGATTTTTTTGGGCATGGTACAGTAAACTTCCATCGGGTATTACACGGATTGCCTGTTCAAACTCTTCCATGGTAGATGCAATAGCAATGGGATTTCCCATCTCATCCTTGAAAACAAAATCGCCGAAACCCAGGTAGTTACTCAGGAAATTTTTAATGTCATTAATTAAGCTCTCCGAGTTCTTGTCCAAAAAAGCCACTTTCAGGGTATGGGCAATAGCTTCATTGGATTTATCGAACGATTGTAGGATGATAGGCAAATCGGGTAATTGTTTTCGCACCTGCTCAACTAACCGTACGCCAGCATTTGCGTCGAGCTTGCCATCGCGGAAAAACTTAACATCTGAAATCACGCAAAGTAAAAAATCCTTATACCTTGAAAAGAGGTCAATGGCCTCCTCGTATGTTCCTGCCAAAAGTATCTTTGGGCGAATGCGGATTCGCAGCACCTTGTAGAGATCGTCGGTACTTACATCCTCAATCACCCTTTTAGTTTGATCCAACACCGACCCGTAAAGCAACGGAAGGTAACGCGAGTAGTACTTAGGCGAGTCTTCAACCAAAAGTATCAAGCGTATTAGGGCTATTCGTGTATCGTTTTCGATATTAGCACGATCCTCAAGTAGTTTAATCATGGAAAAGAATATCTTTGGTTCACCGTTCCAAACAAATATTCTATCAACCCCCACAATGGTTTTTGGATTTTTCTCTATCTCGTTAACAATGATACTGTTATTAACAAGAAGGTATAGTGGGATGTGCTTGTACTCACCCTTAATTCGGGCAGCCATGCGAAGAGGGGTTACGGTATCGGCTCCCATCATTATAATTATGAGGTTGAAGTATCGCTCTTCGAGCTTTTCAAGAGCCTCTTCAAGGGTTGAAACGCCAGTTATACGAGGAACACTTGACAGGCTTAGCTTTGAATATTCGCCCAGAATATTATCGGTTAACCGGTCCTCACGCTCAATGCTATATGCATCGTAAAGCGTGGAGATCAGGAGAATTTCATGAACCTTGAACGGCATTAGATCATGATAAACATCCCTATCGGCATTGTGTTGATTAATAAAACTCTGTAAAAGTCGTTTACTTTGAGGTTCAATGGGTTCAGCTTTACGTTTAGGCGAAATCTTTTCTTTTATTACATCGCGCCCCTTTATACTGTTGATATAGCCCTCAATTATATTTGCAATGTTAATCAGTAGATCGCGCTCCTCTTTCAGGAAAGGGCCTTCAAACTCATCGTTAAAATGCCTGGTGTAAAACACATCGATGGATCCGTATATACCATCAATGGTTTCGAATTCTTGACGTTGGCACCAAGGGGTTTCTTTAAATCCAAAGGTTTGGAATTCGTACTGCCCGTATTTAATTCGGGCAACCGTACTTTCCGGATACTGCCAGGCATTAGGCAATACAAAACATATTTGGTGGAGTGTCTCCGGGATTGGCCTATTTTCCTTGATAATGTTTATTACACTATTTATGGCATTCAATTCCTTGAGCCGTTCCTTGCTTTCGGCAAGCAAACGGTAAAACTCCTCAGGGTTTGGTTTGTTGGCGTTCATTTTCTAAAATTTTACCCATCCTTTTTTACCAATTCATAGTAAGCTATTGTTACCTGAAATCAACGTGTAATATAGGAATACGGACTAACAAAATCAAATTGTTTGAACAAAATAAGTGATTCACTTACCGGTAATACGAGTTTTACTTAAACGCACATTCCGTAAATCGCTGTTTTTTAAACCCATCTATTTACATTGAATAAAAAAGGAAGTACTTTTCGTTCAAGATTTTGATGTTTAACCAAACAAACTTAAACCGTATGAAAAACATTGCGTTACAAGAAAGAGTGAACAATTTTATGGCAGGTTTAATTGCCCGCAACCCCAATGAGCCCGAATTCCATCAGGCTGCCCGCGAGGTGATTGAAAGTATAATGCCATATATTGAGGAAAATCCTATTTACCAGGATGAAAAGATTTTGGAGCGTATCACTGAACCCGAACGGATAATTATTTTCAGGGTTCCATGGATTGACGACAAGGGAAATATTCAAATTAACCGTGGTTACCGAATAGAGATGAATAGTGCCATTGGCCCTTATAAAGGGGGATTGCGCTTTCACCCAACTGTTAACCTTGGCATATTGAAATTCCTGGCCTTTGAACAAGTTTTCAAAAATAGTTTAACCTCACTACCCATGGGTGGTGGAAAGGGTGGTTCTGACTTTGACCCAAAGGGTAAGAGCGACAAGGAGGTAATGCGTTTTTGCCAGAGCTTTATGACGGAGCTTTACCGCCATATTGGCCCCGATACCGATGTTCCTGCCGGCGATATTGGTGTGGGGGGTCGTGAAATTGGCTACCTGTTTGGCCAATATAAGCGTATAGTTAATGAATTTACCGGGGTACTTACAGGTAAAGGCTTAAAGTGGGGAGGTTCGCTAATCCGCCCGGAAGCAACCGGTTATGGTAACGTTTACTTTGCATTGGAAATGCTAAAAACCCGTGGCGAAAGTTTTAAAGATAAAATTGTTGCCGTATCGGGTTCAGGGAATGTGGCACAGTACGCGGTTGAAAAGGTAATTGAACTGGGAGGTAAAGTGGTAACCCTCTCCGATTCCGATGGCTTTATTTATGATCCTAAAGGCATTGACAACGAAAAACTGAAATTTGTAATGTGGCTCAAGAACGAAAAGCGGGGTCGCATTAAGGAGTACGCCGAGAAATATGGTTGCGATTACTTCCCAGCCGAACGCCCGTGGGGAATAAAATGCGATATAGCTTTGCCATCGGCTACCCAAAATGAAATAAATGGGGAGGAAGCCAAAACTCTCGTTCGGAATGGGTGCATCTGTGTATCAGAGGGGGCTAATATGCCATCAACCCCTGAGGCTGTAGATGTATTCCTGAATGCAAAAATACTTTTCGGGCCTGGCAAGGCAGCTAATGCAGGAGGTGTTGCCACATCGGGACTTGAAATGTCGCAAAACTCATTACGCCTATCGTGGACCCGCGAAGAGGTTGATCAACGCCTCCACCAGATCATGATAAATATCCACGAAACATGCCGTAAATACGGTACCAAAGACGATGGTTTTATAAACTATGTTGATGGCGCTAATATTGGTGGCTTTGTTAAGGTTGCCGATGCAATGATTGCGCAAGGTGTTGTATAGCAATATAAAACTGAAAGAGGGGCTTTAAACAGCCCTTCTTTTGTTTTATCCAAATTTTTCATCGGTGTGATTAAAAAAATGGTTAATTCTTTTTTGATGTGCTAAGAACTCACAGTTGATGGTTGATGGATGATGGTTGAAAGATGTTAGTTGTTCGTTGTTTGTTGTTCGTTGTTCGGAAGAATAGTTGACGGTTGATGGCATAATGGTTGTTCGTTGTTCGTTGTTCGGGGAAATGGTTGATGGTTGATGGTTGATTTTTGAATTACGAATTACGAATTACGAATTACGCTTTTNNAACCTTAAACCTTGAACCTTGAACTTTAAACCTTGAACCCTGAACCTTTATCCTTTAACCTTTAACCTTTAACCTTTAACCTTCCCTTTTTCTTAGCGGCTTAAAAAATGAATTAACCAAACAAAACTACATAATAGAATACCGGAAAACAACAATAGTTTTATTTAGGTAGAAATTGATAATTTTGACTAAAATTAATTTTGTTTAACCAAATGTTAAAAATATATGAAAGTTGTAATACCCAAAGAGCTATTAGCAACTGAATTACGAGTTGCTGCAACACCCAAAACAACATCAAGGCTAATTAAACAAGGTTTTGAAGTATATGTTGAATCGGGTGCCGGTTTAAAATCAAAATATTCTGATGAAGAATATCAAGCTGCCGGAGCAAAAATTATTTACTCTGCTCAGGAACTATACGCCTTAGCCGATATTATACTCAAATTGCAACCTCTAACAGAGCAGGAAATAGCAATGGTAAAAAAAGGCACTTTAGTTCTAAGCTATTTATGGCCTGCTCAAAACCAATCTTTACTAAAAAAACTTGCCGAGGCAGGGATAAATGCCATAGCCATGGATGCCATTCCAAGGATTTCGCGTGCTCAAAAGATGGATGTACTCTCGTCAATGGCAAATATTTCGGGTTACAGGGCAGTTATTGAAGCAGCCAACTACTTTGGCAGATTTTTAAACGGACAAATAACAGCAGCCGGCAAAGTAGAACCAGCCAAAGTATTGGTAATTGGAGCTGGTGTTGCAGGATTAGCAGCTATAGGAACAGCAAAATCGCTCGGAGCGATAGTAAGAGCCTTTGATACACGTAAGGAAGTTGCCGAACAAATACAGTCAATGGGAGCTCAATTTATAAGTGTTGATATTAACGAGGACGGCTCTACTGCTACTGGATACAGCAAAGAAATGAGTAAAGAATTTATTGAAGCTGAAATGGCTTTATTTAAAAAGCAGGCAGCCGAAGTGGATATTATTATTACTACCGCCCAAATACCAGGAAAAGAAGCCCCAAAACTTATATTGGAGGAGCATGTAAAAGCCATGAAACCCGGCTCTGTAATTGTCGATTTAGCTGCATCAACAGGAGGCAACTGTGTATTAACAAGAAAAGACGAAATATATACAACCGACAATGGTATTACCATTATTGGTAAAATAGATCAAATGCCATCGCAAGCAAGCTATTTATATGGCAATAACTTGTGCAATTTGCTCGACGATATGGGGAAAGCCCAAAATTTTAAAATTGATATGACCGACGACGTTATTAAACGTGCGATGGTAACCTATAACGGCACTATAAATTGGCCTCCTGAACCACTTGCTGTTAGTGCAAAGAAAACAAGTGCAGTTACAATAGCAAGTCCCGAAGAAGAAGCTAAGAAAAAGGCCCAAAAGACTAAAAAAATAATTGTTTCCAATATTATTTGGCTTACCATTATCGGAGTTGTACTATTTGCTTTGGGTAAAGTAGCCCCTTCCGATTTTATGGGACACATTACAGCTTTTGTCCTTGCAGTTTTTGTTGGATGGAATGTTATTTGGAACGTAACCCACTCATTGCATACTCCTTTAATGTCAGTAACCAATGCTATAAGCGGAATCATCATAACTGGTGGTTTACTGCTCATCAACGACGATTTCACCAATCCCATTACAATTCTTTCATTTATAGCTATTCTTGTAGCCTCCATCAATATTGTAGGAGGTTTTGTAGTAACTTATCGAATGTTAAACATGTTTAAAAAGTAAAAGCTATGATAACGGCAAATATTCAAATTGCGGCTTATCTTTTTTCATCAATATTATTCATTTTAAGCTTGTCGGGCTTGTCGGCTCAAGAATCAGCTAAAAAAGGGGTTATTTATGGCATAGTGGGTATGACTATTGCCATACTGGCCACAATATTTGGTGAAAATATTCATGGATATGTTTACATTATCATAGCCATGCTTATTGCTTCAATCGTAGGAGTTAGAGTCGGGCTAAAAGTACAGATGACAGCTATGCCACAGCTTATAGCCCTTCTTCATAGCTTTGTAGGATTAGCAGCAGTTTTAGTGGGTTTTGGTTCTTTTATCAATCCACATACCAACCTGATGCAAGGAGCTGAAAAATCAATCCATTTAGTCGAAATATATATAGGTGTTTTTATTGGTGCTATTACCTTTACAGGTTCCATTGTAGCATGGGGAAAACTTACCGAAAATATAACCAGCAAACCTTTTGTTTATAAAGGTAAAGATGCCGTAAACGTTATTCTTTTGCTGGCATCCATTGTTCTTGGCGTGTTATTTGTTATGCAAAGCGATACCAATGGCATGGTTATTTTATCAATCATGACAGCCATTGCTGCTTTTTTCGGAGTTATGATGGTTATGGCTATTGGTGGGGCCGACATGCCGGTTGTAATTTCAATGCTTAACTCATTATCGGGATGGACAGCCTCAGCCTCTGGATTTATGCTGGGCAACGATTTGCTTATTGTAACTGGTGCATTAGTTGGTAGTTCTGGTGCCATACTTTCCATTATCATGTGTAACGCTATGAATCGCTCGTTCATCTCTGTTATTACCGGAGGATTTGGCCAGGAAATCAAAAAAGGAATAAAACTTGAGGGCACAGTAAAATCAATTACCCACGAAGAAGCTGCTGAACTACTTAACGAAGCACAGTCAGTAGTAATTGTTCCCGGATACGGAATGGCAGTGGCAAAAGCTCAATACCCTGTTCACGATTTGGTTGAAAAACTCAAGAAAAAAGGGAAAACCGTACACTTTGGAATACATCCCGTAGCAGGACGACTGCCTGGACACATGAATGTACTGCTTGCCGAAGCTAATGTACCATACGACATCGTTTTAGAAATGGACGAAATAAATCCCGATTTACCCGAAACAGATGTAGTACTGGTTATAGGTGCTAACGATACCGTTAACCCCGGTGCTCAGGAGGATCCCTCCAGCCCAATATACGGTATGCCAGTAGTTGAAGTCTGGAAAGCTAAACGTGTAATTGTTATGAAACGTTCCATGGCGGTTGGTTATGCCGGAGTCGAAAACCCGCTATTCTACAAAGAAAATACCGATATGCTGTACGGCGATGCAAAGGAAAGTGTTGAAAAAATTAATGCCAAAATTGATTAACATCTTCGTTTATTTACCATGGCCACATTTCCAATGTTTCCTTTCATATAATATCTGCTTATAAAGTTTTGGTAGGTCAGCAATAATCGGCTTGGGGCGCGTGCCCTTAGCCGATTTTATAATTCAAAAATGGTTCACAACAGTCAAGAATAAATTTTTTGGCTTAATGGACAAAAATTAGGCTAAAAACTGTTACATGCATCAATATTGTTAGCCTTGAAGCATATCAAAGGTTATGAATAAAAAATGCTTTCACTGTAACAGCTCTATTACCAGGAAAAATGGCTTTGTAAAAGGAGTTCAACTATACAAGTACTATTCTTGTGGTAAGCAGTTTTTATGGAAATTTCGGATTAATAAAGCACAGCTTTGGAATGGATAGGTCAATGGCAAACAAACCTACGCACAACTTTAGCAAAGGCAGAATTGCCCCATAAAAACTATACAACGAAGTATAAACAAGCACTCCGTGAGCTATGCAAAGCCCCTTAAACGAATGGTTATCGTTCTAATGGACACGACTTACTGGAACAGGAATTTTGGGGTAATGCTGTTCAAGGATGCTATCACCAAAGAAAACCTGCTTAAGTACTACGTTAGGCACGAGACCAATGCCTTATATACTATGGGCATAGCGTGCGATGGCCGTAAGGACCACATCCTAAGTTTTCTGGGGCTTCCTGTGCAAATGTGCCAGTTTCACCAGGCAGAAATTATTCGAAGGTATTTGACCCGAAAACCCAAACTTCAGAACTCATGACTTAACAGCAAATTAAAATGTCGCAAGTTTACATAAAATTAGTTAATATATAGGTAAAAGAAAAAACACTAAATTCTCTTATATAACTTCTTTTTCATGTGGACTCAAGAATCACTATTTTAGTTTTGAGATGAACGGTACCTGCTCTAATGTTCAACCCCTTCAGGGTTGGTGTTTTGTGTTGTCGTGGCTTTCCCACCGATTACATCGGGGGTTACTGATGTTTGACCCTTCGGGTCAAATAACGTTCTAAAAAGTTTACAGGCAAAAAGCACATAAGGTGTAAGGCGTGAGACGTTTGGGCGTTTAACGTTTAACTTTTAACGTTTTTTAGACAGGACTCATATTTTAATTACAAAAAATCCCGCTATGCGGGATTTAACAAAAATAACCCCCTATGAAATAGGTGGGAGGATGAAGGTAGAGTAACCTAAACCACGAAGTGGTTTAACA
>DFYV01000049.1 GCA_002383425.1 Bacteroidales bacterium UBA4073
GACAAGTCAGGAGGTCTGAAATTGAGTTTTGAATTAGGGAATAGGATTCTTTATTGAAAACAGAATAAGATATTTTATTGGGATAGCCTTCGTAAGTATATAAATAAAACCAACCTTGTGCTTTGTTGATGTAATAATCCTTGTTGAAACTCCAAGTAATTGTGTTGTATTTATATATGTTGCCTTTTTCTGATTTGGAGTATGTCCAATTTTTAGCAAGCAAAGTTTGGTTCACACCTTCCCAATTCTTTTAATCTTGTTTTGATTTTATTGTTAGTTGTTATCGTTGAAGTGAATAAAAAGCGTTGGGCAAGAATTGGCTCTTTTGGTTTTGCGAAGGGTCGGCTTGTGTGTCGGGTAAAACCAAATGTGCCAATTACGGGCCTGCAGAAAAACAAAAAATGCGGGTGGGCAAAAATTAAATCTCTACGGGTCGGGTCGTGTGTCGCCCAACCCGTCTTGCTTCGGTCTTTGTCGTCTGCCTGTATATGTGTCGCTGTTCGTTACCATTGCTTATAACTCCTTCATTTAGGGCGATGAAATAAAAAATTACAACTTTACGATTTTGTGAATGCTTAATCCAGCTGGTGTATTCAGCTTAACTATATACATTCCCTTTGGTAAGAAGCTTATATCAACTGTATTTTCGGGCTTACTATTCAGGTAAACCATTTTACCATTCAGGTTGTAGATTGTAATGGTAAAGTTATTTGTATTACTAATGGTTATAAAATTAGAGGTGGGGTTGGGAAAAATGGTGGGATTGGATATGGCTTGTTCAACGTTCGCATCAAGGGGGGTTAGGTTTACCGTTATAAGAACGTTGGAGTTCCAGATATCAAATGTACCTGTGTAGGCATGGTAATCTTTAACTTTTACCGTGTAGGGTATGTTATACCCGAACGGTATATAGTTTGATTGGGCGTAACCGTTAAGTCCGGTGTAAAGCGTATCGATACCTTCGATGGTAATTTCGGCATTTATGATTGGGTTACCTTTCGAAGTTACGTAAAAAGTGGCGATATATGGATTAGGATTTAGGTTTACCGTGATAGTGCTATCGGAAATGATATTCGCAGAAATTGAACCACTTATATAGTTATAAGCATATACTATACCCGTAATTGGGCCTGCATCAACGCCGTTATAGGTGCATATACCTTCGCTGTTTGTTTCTATAGTTCCATAATCCATCAGGTAAACCTGGGCATTGGGTAAACTTTCATCGTTATTGTTCTTTACCATTACGGTCAATGTGTAGGTTGTGGAATCGGGTATCATGGTGATAGTGTAAAGAGTATCCTTATCCTGAACCAGCAAAAAGGCTTGTTCTTTCATCTTGTAGCCCGATAGTAAAACATTAAGCGGGTAAATTCCCGAGGGTATAAATGCACTATCCTCGCCATTATCGTTCGTGGTAAGGTTAAATGGATATGCTATAATTTGTGCATTAGCCAATGGATTTGAAAGGGTATCGGTAACCTTGAATTTTACGAGATAGGTTTTGGCTAAGGAATCGCTTAAGACTAAATCTTTATAAAGTACAGTGAATTCCTTCTTAAGGGATGAGTAACCTGTAGAATCGATGCTATATGAGTACAACCCGTTATTAAGTTTTATTGATGTTTGACCTTGAGCGTCGGTTACCAGGGTTGAATCAATTTCGTAAATTTTGATTCTGACATTTTGTGCGGGTTCTTTTTGCTCATTCTTAATATTGAAGATTACGGTTGGATTATCCACGGGTTTACTTGTAATTGCTCTGATGGCAATATTACCAATACTTTGATTTGCCATTAGGGTGGCGGTTAAAGGGTAAGAATCATCAACCTTCCAGAACGAACCATACGGATTGCCATCGTAACCTATTCCCAGTGGCGTTTCCGTCAATTGACTGATTAGAATGTAGTACGAAAAACCCTGGTAGCAGTAAATGGGCGAGGTGAAAAAGTAAATGATAGAACCGCCATTGGCTGAAAAATCTTTTTGGAAAATTTCAAAGGGTAATTCTTTGTAAACCGCAGGCTCAGCTGGATTTACTTCCAGAACCCGTACCAGAAAGGTTAGTGGATATTCACTTTCAGGGATTTCTGTATTTTGGGCCCACCCAATTTCAACCCCATCAATAAAGCTGTTTTTTTGGAACTTAAACATGTTCCCTATTGATGTGTTGGTACTAAAAGAAATTCCACCTTTTACGCCCCAATCGGTAGCATAAATCGAACTGCTTACCTCAAGGGTTGTGCTATCGGTATTGTTGTCAACAAGTGTGTCGGGTGGGGTAGTTGCATTGATTCTAAAAGTATAGTTTTCGGGTGTTGGGGTTAGTTTAGCTTGTGGGTTGAGAACAACTACTTGCAGTTCGCCACTCTCAAGGGTATCGGTTATTTCAGCATTGGCCTGAAATTCAGCAATTTTATTGCAACTTGCAGCAATGTTTACTGTATCGTTCAGCATTGTTCCTATGTTATTAACGTTTACAGTAAGGTTAACGGCAAGTGTATCAAAGGTTGTCAAGGGAATTTTAGAGTACTTAAAGGGTATTGCTGTAATTTCAATATCGGGGATGTTAATGTTTGTAATTGTAACATCGTCCATGGCAAGCTGGATGCCCATGTCCTGGTTATTTCTATTTTCGTAAACAAATGCTATTCTAATGTTTTTCCCTGCAACTTTTGAAAGCGAAAGGCTGATGGGCGTTTTGTACTGGTTTGGAATCGAACTGACAGAGTCTTTGCCATAGTATAAAAGGGTATCCATTGTTTGGCTATCAATGTCGTATGTCATTACGTAGAAATAAGTGATATAACCTTGTGGAAAGTTACTGGAGTACCATAGCCAGAACTTTAGAAAAGTTTCTTGCTCAGTAGGTATGGCAAATGTATCGCGTGTAATTAACCATGTAAAATCTGGTGCTGTAAACGATATGGCGGTTGAGCCTTCGCCATTTTTGATGTAGGTTGAACCATTTCCGTTAAAGTTCTGGGGCGTGCAATGGAACCAGCTTGAATCCGTGTCCTCAAAGGTTTGCTGAAAATTTAGCGTATTAATACTACGTAGCACTTCCCACTTATCGGTAAGCAGGTAATTTGCCCCCTCAAAATCGTCGCTAAAAAAGGTGGACCCATCCTTTGTTGATCCTTTAGGAACTGTACTTTTGGGTTTATGAACGGTATAGCTCACCTTGTCATTAAAGGGCATTCTTTCCATTTGTGCATTAACCGATACGTAAACAGCTAAAGCCCCTGCAAGAGCAATCAATTTTTTCATACGACAAAGGGTTATGTCCATTATGCTTTCTTACGAAAATTAAGATTAAAGGTATAAAAAATTTTAAATATAAAAAAACCCGCAAAGCTATTTTGCGGGTAAAGCTGATTTTTTTTGCCTGCTATATTTTAGCAAAAGCCTGATCTAAATCGGCAATAATATCTTCAACATCCTCAATACCAACCGAAAAGCGGACTAAACCATTGGTGATATTTGCTTTTAGGCGAGCTTCTGGCGTTACTTTTGAGTGTGTCATTGAAGCTGGGTGCTGTATTAGGGTTTCGACTCCTCCAAGCGATACCGCTAACAAGGCTAATCGGACATTATTCATGAGTATTTTACCCGCTTCAATTCCTCCTTTGAGCTCAAAGCTGATCATTGAACCAGGGCCCTTCATCTGTTTCTGGGCAAGATCGTACTGGGGGTGCGATTTCAAACCCGGATACTTTACCCATTCAATTTTTGGGTGCTTTTCCAAATATTCGGCAACTTTTTGCGCATTTTGCTGGGCGCGCTCAATTCGTAGCGACAGGGTTTTTATTCCCCTAAGCACCATGTATGCCTGATGAGGATCCATGTTAGAGCCCATATTCACCATGGCTGGACGAATGATATCGTAAAGTTCTTTAGTCTTGGTGATAATAATACCGGCAACAATGTCGGCGTGTCCGTTAAGAAACTTGGTCATGGAGTGGAAAACCACATCGGCGCCAAGGTCAAGAGGACGTTGCAGGTATGGGCTGCAGAAAGTGTTGTCCACAACAACTACAAGGTCGTGTTGGTGGGCAAGTTCCGAGGCTGCCCTGATGTCGGTTATTACCATTGTTGGATTGGTAGGGCTTTCAAGGTAAAGCATGCGGGTATTAGGCCTAATGGCTGCTTTTATGTTATCGAGGTTCGATGTGTCGGTATAGGTACTATCAACCCCAAACCGTTTGAAGTAAGTTTCCATGATAACCCGTGATGGGCCATATATCGCATCGGTACTAACAATATGGTCTCCTGCTTTAAGAAAAGCCATGTATATTGATGAAACCGCTCCCATTCCCGATGCCGTAGCAATTCCACCAAAGCCGTTCTCCAGTATGGCCACCTGGCGCTCAAGCGCCGATATGGTTGGGTTGCCTATTCTGGTGTAGATATAACCATCGCTTTCCCCGGTAAAACACTTTGCCCCCTCATCGGCATTCTCAAATGCAAAGGTCGATGTTTGGTAAATGGGAACTGTAGCACTTCCCATAGGATCGGGTTCCATACCCCCGTGTATGAGAAGGCTATTAAAACCTAATTTCTTGTTGTGCATTGCTTGTTGATTTATGTGATTAATAGTTGTTGCTTAACTTGATGTTCTTTTTTGACACCTTTGCGGGGGTAAAGATTAATTTTTTTTGATACTTTAACAATATTAACTTTTATTTTCCCTTTGTAAAAGGGGTTAATTTTTTTTAGGCGCTAAGATAAGAAAAGGTTGAAGGATAAATGTTGAAGGATAAAGGATAAAGGATAAAGGTTGAGGTTCTATAGTCAAAATTCAAGGCTCACCCTGATTGAAATCGAAGGGTTCAAAATTTCAGATTAAAAATCCCTGTTGTACTATCAATAGCAACCATCAGCCATCAGCCTTCAATGCTCTTAGCGCATCAAAAAAATTAACAAAAAAAATATTTTTTATTTTGATATTTGAAACAATTATTATATATTTGTGTTATATTTATAAGAATAATTCCTATATAATATGAATTATAATGATTTGATAAAACTACTGGAGAATAATGGGTTAAAAGTAACGCCTCAGCGTGTTGCTGTATTGGAGGCTTTACATAATATAGGTAATCATCCTTCGGTTGAGCAGGTTAGAGAGCTATTGCACAAAAAGCATCCCAACATTGCAATTGGAACAATATACAATATCCTCGACACATTCTGTGAGCATGGCATAATCAGAAAAGTTAAAACTGACAGCGATTATGTTCGTTACGAAGTGGAGATGGAAAGCCATCACCATATTTACAACGAGGATTCCGATAGCATTGAAGATTATTTTGATCCGGAGCTAAATGAGCTTCTGAATGCTTACTTTGAACGTAAGGCTATACCTAATTTTCAGATCAAAGAAATTAACCTGCAAATTGTAGGTAAGCATATCAACCAAATCAAACAATAACCAAACTAAACAACTAAAGCTATGGGAAAAGAAGGAATTAGAATTGCATCGGTTGATGTAAACAAGTTGCTGGAGATGCTTAACGCTGCTCTTGCCGAAGAGTGGTTGGCTTATTACCAGTACTGGATTGGCGCAAAAGTTATGGAAGGGCCCATGCGCAGTGAGATTGAACCCGAACTCCTCTTACACGCTAACCAGGAGTTAAATCATGCGGTGATGGTTGCCGATCGTATTATTCAACTCGGCGGAACGCCACTTCTGCACCCGAACGACTGGTTTAAACATGCCGGTTGTAGCTACGATGCTCCTGTTGATCCGTACATTGAGTCAGTTCTGGAACAAAATCTGAATGGGGAACGATGTGCTATTCGAAGGTACAATGAGATTGCAACCTTTACCAATGGCAAGGATCACATGACACATCAAATGGCAACTCAAATTCTGACTGAAGAGATTGAGCATGAAAACGATATCGAAGATTGGATTACCGATATCAACAGAATGAAGGAAGAAATCAAGAAATTCAGAGTTTAATTAAATATGTCTAACCTTTAAATTAAGTAAAAATGGACGAAAATCAAGTAATTCCCATGCCACGTATTGGCGACACGGCTCCCGAGTTCAAAGCTGTAACCACTCAGGGTGAAATTAACTTTCCTCACGATTACAAGGGAAGTTGGGTAATTCTTTTTAGCCATCCGGCTGATTTTACCCCGGTGTGTACATCGGAATTTATGACTTTTGCCTCAATGGAGGATAAATTTGCTCAGGCAAACTGCAAGTTAGTTGGCCTCTCTGTTGATGGTTTATATAGCCATATTGCATGGCTGCGAACCATCAAGGAAAAAATTGAGTTTAAGGGCATGAAGAACGTTGAGGTGAAGTTTCCTCTTATTGAGGATATCACCATGGAGGTGGCCAAAAAGTACGGAATGATTCAACCCGGCGAAAGTTCAACCAAGGCTGTTCGCGCTGTTTTCTTTATTGATCCCAAAGGCATTATCCGTGCCATCATTTACTACCCTTTAAGCCTTGGCCGCAATTTTGAGGAGCTATACAGGGTTATTATAGCTCTACAAACAGCCGACGAGTTTGGTGTTTCTACCCCTGCCGACTGGCAGCCTGGCGATGAAGTAATTGTGCCTACGGCTGGCTCTTGTGGTACAGCAAAGGAAAGAATGGATAGTAAAGCCAGCGATATTAAGTGCTACGATTGGTTCTTCTGCACTAAGCAAATTGATAAGGATACCGTGTTTAAAAAAATCCTTAAAAAATAGGGTGTAGTTACTAAGAAAAAACGGCTCAAAACATTGAGCCGTTTTTGTTAGTATTTTTTGAAATGTTCATTAAAGGATTTGATACTAAAATTTTCACTAATACTTTCATCAAGGCTGAATACCCTGTAGTACGAAGCATTATCCTTGATGGGTGGTATGTAATCAAACTCGTAGTAGGCATTCAGCTTATAAATGCCTTGCCCGTTGTTCGATTCTGGAACTTTAATACACTTGCAGCGATTCATAGTTTTGGATTTTTAAAGTTTAGGGTGATAGACTTGGTATTACTTGATTTGGTTCAAGAATTTATAGGTTAATACTTTGTAAAGAAGTTTAGCTGCTAAAAAGTCCGAAGCCTTATCGACGGTATTTGGACATAGCTCAACAATATCAAATCCAACAAGATTACGGCTTTCAATTACTTTTCTCAGAAATTTAAGTGTGGGATACCACATAAGTCCACCCGGTTCGGGCGTACCAGTACTTGGTAGGATTGAAGGGTCAAACCCATCAAGGTCGATGGTAATGTAAACATTCCCAGTAAGCAAATTAATGGCTTTATCCATCCATTCATCGGAATTAACCATACTGTGTGCCCAAAACACCCGATTGGGGTCAAGATTTGATTTTTCCTCGGCATCCATACTGCGGATGCCTACCTGAACAATTGGGCAAAGCTCTTTTACCCGGGCCATTATGCAGGCATGATTGTATTTGCTCCCTTCGTAGGAATCGCGCAGGTCAGCATGTGCATCTATTTGTAGTACAGAAAGATTTTCAAATTTATGGGCGTATGCCTGAATAGCTCCAATGCTTACACTATGCTCACCTCCAATAATTACGGTGAATTTTCCACTATCAATCAGGGTGAGAATACGCTCGTGAACAGCTTTAACCATTGCTTCGGGCGTGCTATCTTCGGTTATTGGGCTATCGGTGTATATTCCTATTTTATAAACCTCACTGTCGGTTTCGATGTCGTAAATTTCCATGTTGGCCGAGGCATCGAGCAAAGCCTCTGGCCCTTTATCGGCCCCTTTAATCCACGTGCTTGTACCATCGTAAGGTACTGGAACGATGGCTACCTTTGATGTTTCAAAATCACAGAAGGGCTTTGGTAAATCCCCGTAATGAACCATTGTATTTGTGCTTCGAAATTTCATGCAAAGGTACTAAAAAAATGTTAATGTGTGAGGGAAAAAGGTAAGAGGGTAATTTGTTACAAGAGCACCTGCCTAAAACAACTTAAAACATCACTTAACTCTTTAGCTATTAAAAAAAGAAGGGCACCCAAAGTGAGTGCCCCTCGCAATGCTGAGATGTTAGAAAATTTAGTTCCACCCACATGGGCCTAAACCCATGCCTAAACCATTTCCTCCACGCATATTTCCACGTGGACCTCTCATACCTCTACCCATATAACCCCGAGAGTTAAATATTACTCTTTGATCATCGGTGAGTACCTGCGAAACTTCTGCCCTGTGTGCAGAGCGTGCTTTCATAAGTTTAGTTCTGAGAGTGCCAATTTCGTCGATAGTTTTGTTTATGGTAGCAATATCGGGTTGATCGACTGACTCCAGTGACCTTAAATAAACCTGCTTTTCGGCCAGCTCGTTACGCAGCGGGGTTATCTCCTTAATGTGTTTAACCCGCAGATCGTCGATTTTTTGTTCTTGCTCAGGGGTTAAGTTTAAGTTGTAACAACCCATCCCTGCATACTGCCCGGCATTTACATTGCCACCTCTGAATCTTGGCCCTTGAGCCATTACTGTTGTTGATGCTATTAGTAGCACAACCATTAAAATGTTAACACGTTTCATAGCTTTAAAATTTAATTTGTTAAACATGATTTCTATTAAAATCGGGGTGGAATAGAATCGCCCCTACGCAAGCGTTCATATTGAGATCGTTGCCTATGCCTATGCATTTGCATTTGACGTCGGCGTGAATTATCCAGGATTCTCTGAAATTCATTGAATTGTTCTGGAGTGCAAACACTTTTAATTTCCGTCAAATGGTCAACCATATTTTGTTTCTGAATTTTATGAAGTTCTCCATACTGCTCGATAAGGGAATCGATAAGTTTAGAATTTGGTTCTGGAGCCGAAAGCTCATTTATAATTTCTACTGATACTCGCTGAATCTGTCTGTTTAGCTCAATTGTTTTGTTATGGAATTCATTGCGCGATATGCAGAACATGTCTTGTTGCTCGGGGGTGAGGTTCAGCCTTTGGTTTAAATATTGAGCCTGTCGGTCCATTTGTTCACTGGGGTTGTTAGAAAATCGTTCAGTTACCTGTTTTTGTTTGTAGTAACTGTAAACCATTGTGCCTATTGTTGCCAGTAGGGTTATAGCAAGCACAACAATTATTGTAATAAGTATCCGTGTTTTTGTAAAGTAATTCATAGCTTATTTATTGTTTTCGCTCTCAATATCTTCAAAATTGAATGAGTAAATTGTTTCTGTGGGAATTGTAAAGTACTCCTCTGCTATTAGCAGTTCAGCATTGGAATTATTCGATATCACCTTGGTGCCCAAAGTTCCGAGCTGTGTCCCTATAAACAATCCTACCAGTATAGAGGCTGCAATTGCCGTATAGGTAATTAGTCGGCTTTTAATATCAAAATGGGACGAAACTTTACGGTGTTCTATTCTATTTACAACCTTACTTGCGAAGTATATATTATCGGTATATAACGATTGCTCTTCGATGGCGAGTTGTTTTATCGATTTTAAAACGCTT
This sequence comes from Bacteroidales bacterium UBA4073, assembly GCA_002383425.1. GTDB lineage: Bacteria > Bacteroidota > Bacteroidia > Bacteroidales > Tenuifilaceae > Tenuifilum. The sequence continues at coordinate 9,456 of DFYV01000049.1, forward strand.
AGGTTACTTTGGCACCGGGTGCAAGCCAATAAGTGATTTTCAAGTTCTTGCTTAACCTGACCATCAAGTTTACCGCTTAGGTAATTATCCAGCTGTTTATTTGCATCTTTGCACCTCATTTCATTTCAATTTTTATGTTTGACAGCTATATGGTAAAAAACTTGCGTTTGAAAAGATTTTTTTAAAATTTTTACTTCACCATTATTTTACGTAGGTTACTTCTGGCTCTGAATAGGAGCGATTCAACCGATGAAATGGATGTTTCCATTACTTCAGCAATTTCCTTGTACGAAAGTTCATGGTAGGTGTTCAGGATTAGGGCAATTCGTTGATTTTCGGGTAGCTTGTTCATCGCCTTTCTCAATACTTTACGTTGTTCATCCCATTCAGTATGGCTATCTGGAGGTTGAATGGAGTAAATGCTATCGAGGGTTTGTTCCGCATGCCCTTTTTTCTTGTCGCCTATAATGGTATGCAGAAAGGGTTCCCTTTTTTTGCGCCGTAAAAAATTTAGGGATTTGTTTACTGCTATTCGGTATAGCCATGTCGAAAGTTTGGATTCGTTTCGGAATTCTGATAACGATTCAAAAAGTTCAACAAATACGTCTTGCGCAATGTCTTCGGCATCGTTATAGTTACCAATGAAACCCATACAGGTTGTTATTACCATTTTTTTATACCTATCAACCAGAATTTTAAAGGCTTCGTGGTCATTATGCTGGACTACTTGTTGAACTAACTCTTTCTCGTTCATGGAGCAAAAACCTGTTTGCTATATAGACAAGCAATTTACAAAAAACTTGCGTTATGGTTATAAAAAATTGATAACGTATTGTAATATAAATATTTACATAGATTTTTGATAGTTCTTCTTACATTCATGGTAAATTATTTATATAGATATTGGACAGCGTTATGGCTTTAGCTTTACATTTGCATTGTAGTTTTGTTCAATTTTTTTCGGTAACACACAATATCAGAGGGATTAATATCATAATAGTATGTTTAAAATACGTTATAAAATAATTACCGGGTTTGTCATTTTGGGCATAATGCTGGTAATTTCGGGATTAATATCCATATATGAGCTTACTAAGTTGGGAAATCAGGTAAACCGTTTACTGATGGACAACTACCGAAGTATTGATTTTTCCAAGCAAATGAACAACAGCTTAAGCCTTCAGGAACAGGCAATGTTGTTGTCCATTCAGGGCGAAAGGGACAAAGCTGACTCGCTTTTCAGCAATGCAGTATCAACATTTAACGATTACCTGCTTAAGGCTTCCAATAACTTAACCATTCCGGGTGAAGCAGGAACAGTTGATTCCATTGCCATAGCATACTCAAGGTTTAAAAGCACGGCGGGGAAATTTATTAATGGTATATCGCCGAGTTTAGACCAGTACCTCAACGAGGTAAATCCAGCTTTACAGGATGTAAGGCGGGGTGTTGAAGAACTTTTAACCCTTAACCAGCAAAATCTGAACCAAACAGTTGCTTTTCTGGAAAAGAGTCCGTACAGAACAATTATGCCTGGTCTTATTATTATTATAACCAGCGTTATCTTTTCAATTGTTTTTACCTACATGATATCGTACTACTTACTCAGGCCAATAAGCAGAATTACAAAAGGAATTCAAAATTTTACCAGGTATCATCACCCGTATGAGGTAACCATTGAAACCCGCGACGAAATATACGAGCTTAATGAGTCGGTTAAAGACCTTACCCTCACCAAAAGTTTTCAAAAGAAGGTAGAATGAGACCACATGTAATTATCCGATACATTGGTTTAGTATTGCTGTTTAATTCTGCATTCATCTTTGTATCGTTTTTAATATCGTTGTACAATAGGGATGCAGGGCAGCTACCCTTGCTGTTTAGCTTTTTGCTAACTGTACTTTGGGGATTATTCCCGCTGGTTTTTGTTCCAAAAGCTACCAACCTTTCCAACAAGGAAGGTTACCTTGTTGTAGTGCTTAGCTGGATTCTTTCATGCTTTATCGGTTCGTTGCCCCTTCTTCTCTATGGTGGTGAATTCACCTTTACTAAAGCTTTATTCGAAAGCGTATCGGGCTATACCACTACTGGAGCATCCATTCTTAGCAATGTTGAAGCATTGCCTAAGGGAATACTTTTCTGGCGTTCGTCCATGCACTGGATTGGTGGTATTGGTATAGTTGTGTTTGTTCTAATCATTCTTCCTTCGTTGGGCAAAGCCCAGATGACCCTTTCCAAGCTGGAAATATCACCCCTTGCCCAGGAAAATTTCAAGTATAGAATACGCAAGATGTTGAATGTAATTCTTGTGGTTTACCTGGGCTTGACATTCACCGAGGTGGTTTTACTACGAATTTTCGGAATGGGGCTTTTTGATGCGGTTAACCATGCTTTTGCTACAATTGCTACGGGAGGGTTCTCAACTAAAAATACAAGCGTGGCGTATTTCGATAATGTTTCAATTGAGATTACAGTTATTGTGTTCATGTTCCTTGCCGGAATTCATTTTGGATTGCTGTATTCTACCTTCACCCTCAAAAAAAATAATATTTTTAAGTCCCCAATAGTTAGGTATTACTTTTGGATAACAGTAATTGGGATAGCATTGGTATCAATCAATCTTCATGGTAAAATATATCCTACCTGGGGCGAAAGCATAAGGTATGCAGCATTTCAGGTGGTGTCGCTTTCAACAACAACAGGTTTTGCCAATGCCGATTCATCGATTTGGCCACCATTTTCAATTCTTATATTAATTTTTTTCACCATACAGTGCGCCTGTGCTGGTTCTACATCTGGTGGGATGAAACTTGATAGGGTGGTGATCTTCTTTCAGGCATTAAAAAGCCAAATCCTAAAAATACAGCACCCGCAAGCTGTAATTCCTGTTCGTATTGGTAAAAGTGTTGTTGACGACGAAGTGGTTAACTCGGTGGTTCAGTTTATTGTTTTTTACATATTAGTTCTATTTTTAAGTACATTGGTTTTAACAGGTTTGGGATACGACAGCTTAACTTCGCTTTCAGCTACTGCTGCTTGCATGGGCAATGTAGGTCCTGGATTCAGCTTGGTAGGTTCAATGTCGAATTACGGAATGCTTTCCGATCCCGCATTGCTTATCCTTTCGTTCGATATGCTGCTGGGGCGTTTGGAAATCTTTGGGTTACTGCTGCTGTTTATGGTTAAATCGTGGAGGTAGTTGTTCATTTTCTTTTAGAGAAAGTTAGAGGAATGTTAGGGGCAATGGTTCAATGCAAAATGAAATTAGAAGGTAGAAGGTAGAAGGTAGAAGAAGTTAGAGGAAGTTAGAGGAAGTTAGAGGTATGTTAAGGGCAATGGCTCAATGTTCACCGTGTTCACCCTGTGAAATACTGCCAATTTAACCTGTGAAATCCGATGAAGGCGGATATTTTATTGGGAGCAGTAATTTTGCTTTTGGCAAAATTATTTCACAGGGTGAAATACTACCATTTTATAAGGTGAAATCCAACTAATGCTGATATTTATCAGGGAACAGGAATTATCCAAAGCCAAAATTATTTCATAGGGCAAGAAATGCAGAATGCAAATTGAAAAAGAATATTCTACCGCAAAGGTGCCAAGTCGCAAATAATTAATTTTCAGTAATTTGTATTTCTTTCCTTGCGCCTTTGTGTCTTTGCGGTGAAAGAATGAACAATTTTATTAGAGGAAGTTATAGACAACGGCTGATTGCAAAATGTAAAATGCAGAATGTAAATTGAAATTAAGGCAGAAGGTAGAAGGTAGAAGGAAGATAGTTTTGGAAGAAATTGATGAATGTTGTATAATGAATAAAAAACTTCGTAATTCGTAATTAGAAATTCGTAATTCTAATCTAAAAGATGCTGATGAATGCCCTGCAATTTTTGCCCTTCAGAAAATCTCGACACTTCGACTTCACTCAGTACAGGTCGGGACTTCGTGAATACAAGACGATAAACCCACCATTATTTTATCGCCCTCATCAATAAGATTATAGCCGTATATCGCCCGATTAACCTTGCCTTGTAGTTTCCTTATGATATATCTGCTTACCATGTCTTATAGGAAAAACTTGGTAAAGTTAGTTTTAAATGCTAAATTTATCTAAACTATTGTTATGCGAACTTTTGTTATTCCTGACATCCATGGTTGTTCAAAGACTCTCAGATATTTGCTGGAAGTAAAATTGCAAATAGTTCAAGCTGATAGGCTTTACTTTTTGGGCGATTATATCGATCGGGGTCCCGATTCACCGGGGGTTGTTGAGTACTTAATCAATTTGATTGAATCCGGTTACAACGTAACATGCCTGAAAGG
>DFYV01000024.1 GCA_002383425.1 Bacteroidales bacterium UBA4073
TGTAGGGTTTTAAGAGTCCCCATTGACAGTTGGATGTCGTATAAGAGAAATATAGAGAAGAGAAAGGAAAAACGGCCAGTTAAGAAAGAAAATAGGGATTCTTGAGGCTGCATGAAAAAAGACACTACATGGGAGCATTTGTTTTTAGACAGTCATACTGTTAGCCAATTGTTAAACCACTTCGGGGTTTAGATTACTCTACCTTCCTTCATCCTCCCACCTATTTCATAGGGGGTTATTCTTGTTAAATCCCGCATAGCGGGATTTTTTTAATTCAAATATGAGTCCTGTTTAAAAAGACAATTATATATAAATTTACCTCACGCCTTACGCCTTATGTTCCTTTCGTCTATAAACTTTTTAGAACGCTCTTTGACCCGAAGGGTCAAACATCAATAACCCCCGATGGAATCGGTGGGGAAAACAGTGACAAAACAAGACTTCAACCCCGAAGGGGTTGAACATTAGAGCAAGTACCGTTCGTCTAAAAAACGAAAATAGTGATTTTTAAGTCCACATGAAAAAGAAGTTATATAAGAGAGTTTAGTATTTTTTCTTTTGTTCGTTTATTAAATTTGCGACATTTTATTTTGCTATTAAGTCAGGATTTCTGAAGGTTAAAGTTTTATGAAATTGCCTAAGTAAGTGTATCCGTTAATGAGAATCTTTAGGCTATAGAATCCTTTGGGAAGGTCTGAAATTGAAATTTCACTGTCGGGGATTGCAGTAATTTCCTTTACTACTATTCCTGCAATATTCACTATCCGGATTATTACATTGCTGCTTAAATTATTAGAGTTGATTTTGATATAGGTTGATGCAGGGTTGGGGTAAATATCGAATTTTAGCATGCTGTTTTCTTTAGCATAAGGGCTTGAGAGTAGGGTATTACTTAACAAGATATCCGAAAACCATAGCGAATCGCTTGCCACTTTACCGTATATGCCATAGTTTACGTAAAACCGAACACCAGCAATTTGATGATAGTTAACCTGCCTGCCATATTCGGGGGTGTTAGAACCCCATTTGTTGTTAAAATCGAAGGAGTAGAAGTGATAAACCCCATTGGGTTCAACAGGGTAGAATCGGAAAACCGGTGAAACGTCGGTTAAACGTCCATCGGTATCGAACAGGTCGGCACGTAAAACTACCGATTGACTTTTGTTATACGTCATCATCTCAATATTGAGAACTGTAAGGTTGCTCATGTCAACCGGATTGGGGAAAGAGTAGGTGAAGTAAGGGAAATCTTCGGGTTTGGTGATTGCGTAGTCAACTCTTAAAAGGGTATCGGCTTGAGAAAGGGTGATGATGTTGGGGCTGGTGTTTAAACCAGCCCATCCCATCAATCCGTTTTCTTTAACGTTGAGCAAGCTGAACCTATCGCCGCTGGGTATTACAGTCGTTTTTACCGTTCGGGTGTAGGTGCCACCCGCTTGCGGATGTGTAATTTCAACGGTAACATCGCCGGGCGTGCTACCCCAGTTAACCACAATTGAGTTAGTGCCCTGTCCGTTGATAATTGTAGCATCGGCTGGTACGCACCAGGTGAACGTTGCATCGGTTACATTTTGGATACTAAAAGTAATGCCAGTTTGATTTGGTGTTACATATTCAGGTCCGGTAACCGTCAATGCCGATACATCGATATACTGGTAAACCCGAACGTAGTCCACATACATTTTCTGGGGCCAAATATTTGGGTCAACACCTTGCATACCTCCCCAATTGCCGCCAACAGCAATGTTAAGTATCAGGTGGAACAGCTGGTCGAATGGCCATGTTTTGTAATCCTTGTGCTCATTGGGAAACGTGAAATACTTGTTGTCATCTACGTAGATATCGATTTTCTCCGAGGTCCATTCAAGGGCGTACAGGTGGAATGCTGTTTCGGCGTCGGGAATTGTGCATGTAGCGGTTTTTTGCGTGCCAATAATATGGTTGTAATCTTCGGTGTGAATACTTCCATGTACGATACCAGGATCGAAACCAACGTATTCCATGATGTCAATCTCTCCGCTTTTAGGCCAACTGCCATAAACCCAGTTGGTGGGCAACATCCATATTGCAGGCCATGTGCCTGTACCGGAAGGTAACTTGGCGTATGTTTCAATCCGGCCGTAAAGCCAATCACCCTTGTGGCGTGATACCAAACGTGCCGAGGTGTATTCGTTGCCCTCGTACTGCTCCTTGCGGGCTTCAATGATTAGATTTCCATTCTCAACCCGGGCGTTTTCTGTACGGGCGTTGGTGTAGTACTGTAGCTCATTGTTACCCCAGCCTCCGCCACCTACATCGTAGCCCCATTTATCTTCGGCCGGAAGGCCAGTGTAATTGAATTCATCGTTCCAAGCTAAAATTTTTACCTGCGCAAAAGTGTTGGTTGATGCTACTACGGTTAACAGTAATATGCTTGTTATGAATAGCTTTCGGTTCATTTCGGTTTACTTTTTTAGTTAGAAAAAGGCTTTCGGGTAGTGTCCATATTGCCTAACCATATTTATACGAAAAAAAATATTTTTTGGACAATTCGCCGAAAGCCTTTTACCCATGCTACTTTAACCTAAAACTAAGTTCCAGCAAGTCGCGGCTATTTCCACCAACAAACACCTTGAAATCGCCAGGTTCTGCTTTATATTCCATTGTTTTTGTGTAAAAAGCCAGGTCGTTTGCAGTAAGGGTAAATTCAACTTTTTCTTTGCTGCCCGATTTAATAAAAACCTTTTTAAAACCTTTAAGCTCCTTAACCGGGCGAGTTACGGATCCAACCATATCGCGGGTATAAAGTTGTACAACTTCTTCGCCATCGAATGGGCCTGTATTTGCTACATCAACCCAAACTTTTAGGGTATCGTTCATTTGCATTTCTGTAGCGCTTATGCCAAAGTTGCCGTAGCTGAATGTGGTGTAGCTGAGGCCGTAACCAAATGGATAAAGCGGAGTGTTAGGGCTGTCGATATACTTAGATGTGTATCGTTGGCTTTCAACTCTTGGTCTTCCGGTGTTTTTATGGTAGTAGAACAAAGGAATTTGGCCTACATTGCGTGGAAAGGTAATGGGAAGTTTACCCGAAGGGTTATAATCGCCAAAAAGTATATCGGCAACAGCATGGCCTCCCATTGTACCGGGTAGCCAGGCTTCCAGAATAGCCGGAATGGCATTATCCATCCATTCAATGGTTAACGGGCGTCCATTCATGAGAACTACCACCATGGGCTTTCGGAGTTCATTGAGTGCCAGAACCAGGTCCTTTTGCACGCCAGGTAAATCGAGAAAGGCACGGCTAAGGGCTTCGCCTGTCATCATGGCAGCTTCACCAACCACTACCACCACTGCATCGGCTTTACGTGCAGCTGCAATTGCTTCGGAAAATCCAGCTTTTGAGTCACCTGTTATGTCGCAACCCTTTGCGTGAAAAACTTTGGCATTTGGAATTTTTTGGCTGATGCCGGTCAGTACCGATATGGCATCTTTGCCTTCGCCCATTCCTGACCATGTTCCAATGATATCATCGGTATTGTCGGCCAATGGTCCAATTACGGCCACCGACCTGATATTCTTGCTCAGCGGGAGTACTCCCTGGTTTTTGAGTAAAACCATCGATTTGCGTGTTACCTCGCGGGCAATTTCAAGGTGACGTGGGTTTAACAGCATCTCTTTTTCACGAACGGTATCGCAATACCTGTATGGGTCGTCGAATAGTCCCAGCATAAACTTGATACGAAGTATGCGGCGTACGGCATCGTCTATCTGCTTTTCGGTAATCTTACCATCGGATAGCAGTTTTTTTAGCTGGTTAACGTAGATATGCCCCTCCATGTCCATATCGATTCCTGCATTCATGGCAAGGTCAGCAGCCTCATATTCATTGGCAGCGATACCGTGAACAATCATTTCGCGAATCGAACCCCAGTCCGATACTATAAATCCGTTAAACTGCCATTCATCTTTCAGAATTTCATTAACCATTTCTTTGTTGCCAGTAACCGGAACTCCGTTTAGCTCATTAAACGACGACATGAAAGTGCCCACACCTGCGTCAACGGCGGCTTTGAAAGGGGGTAGATAAACCTCATGCAATGTTCTGTTGGAAATATCAACGGTGTTGTAATCACGCCCACCCATAGCAGCGCCATAGGCAACGAAGTGTTTGGCGCAAGCTACCATGGTGTTGGGTTCGGCTAACGAAGTGCCCTGAAATCCTTTTACCCGGGCTTTTGCAACCAGCGAACCGTAGAAAGGGTCTTCTCCTGCTCCTTCCATTACCCGACCCCATCGGGGATCGCGGGCAATATCGACCATTGGAGCAAATGTCCAATGCTGGCCAGCTGCCGAAGCTTCAATGGCTGCTATGCGAGCCGATTTTTCAATGGCGTCTAAATCCCAGCATGCTGCTTCGCCGAGTGGAATGGGGAAAATGGTTTTATACCCATGAATTACATCAAACCCAAATATAAGAGGTATTCCCAATCGACTTTCCTCAACGGCAATTTTTTGTACCTTGTAGGTATGGGCAGCCCCAATAACATTGAGCATGCTACCCACTTCTCCCTTTTTTATGGCTTCCTGGTACTCAGTGGCAAATGTGATTGGCCCAGTTGATTCGCCATGGCCGGTTAGCTGGTTTAGCTGACCTATCTTTTCGTCTATTGTCATAAGCTTAAGTACCGAATCGACCTTGTGCTCTATTGCCGGATCGATACTAAGTTTAGTGCTTGGGAAGTGCTTTACCGGTTTATCTCCGCCGCACGACCATGCACTCAAAGCGAGAAATGCAATAAATAGTTTTAATTTCATAGGTATAAAATTTTTTTCGGATTAAAACAGGGTAGCCCCTCCGGGCTACCCTGTGACACGAAGAGTTTACTTAAGCCCCTCTATGTGTGGGCCTGCCAGATCGTCGAGATGAACGGAGAAGGTGCCTCCACTATTCCCCGGGTTAATCATAATTCGTACAATGTTATAAAAATCTGTGTTAAAGTTTGGATCGGTGGTTACGTCGCTTGTGTAAATATCACCGGTCCAATCCCAGCCTGCACCAACACCAGCAAAGTTAAACTCTGCTATTTCCCATTTGTTGTCGTTTTGGATGGTGTATATCACGTCGTAGGTACCAGTTTGCCATGCATTGCCTCCACGGTCGGTATTTTCAAGCTTTAACAGAATTTGATCACCAGCATTTCCGTAAACCAGCACCTTAAAAATGGGCTGCAAGGTAAGGTCGAAACGGTAACCATCGGGTAATCGGGTATAGGCGTTAGCCCACTGGGCATTGTACTTGGTAAATAAAGCACAGTGTGCACTGCGGTTTGGGTATAATGAGTTATCGGGATTGCTGACAATTTCGAGTGTGGCACCGCCGTCGGACTGATCTACCTGCATGGGGACAAGTGTGGTTTCGCCAAAGTCGTTATACATTACCATGGCATCGAGTAGGTATTCCTGATACGATGGATGGTTAGCGGTAACATTAACGGTTACACTCTTTGTGAAATTCTGTTCGTTGGCAGTTACAGTTACATTGGAAGCATAATCACCTTTTCGCATATAGGTATGCAGCACCACCTCACTACCATTGGTTGTCTGATATGTAGAACCATCTCCAAAGTCGTAAACAATGTTAGAAATGGTGAAATCAGTGGGTACCTGTAAATCTTGAAGGGTAAAGGAGTACTCATTGGGATTTGTAGTTGAAGCAACATTTAGATTGAATGAAACGGTAGGACGAACATAACCTTTTGGTATTAACTTGTGGTAACGGGCAGCACCTCCCGCCGTACGAAGGTGGAAAAAATTCTCGCTCCATTCAAGGACTTCGTAAACACGGGGGTTTCCGTCGTCGTAGGAGATGTTGCCGGCCTGACTTGAAACTTGGATGTAGTACTTCCCGTTTTCCTCGCTAATTGACCATGTTAGCTCTCCGCGAGCTGCATCGTTAGTGTTCATGTCGATATCGTAGGCATCGTTCCAAATTGCAGAAGTGTAGTAACCACCAGCTATCCCATCCTCATCTGCGTTTCCATCGTGGTTAACGTGTGTGGCTCCATGGGTGTTTATGGTATAGGCGAAGCCTACCAGCTTAAAGGTAAATTCGTCGTCGTAAAGGAAGTGCCCCGATTTTGCTAATGGTGCAGCTGCCCACCAACTTGGAGAGTAAGAATCGGTAGGGCCAACACCAAGGTGAGCCTCGCTTAGGCTGTCGATTACCCATGTTTTTCCATTGGGTGCATCAACTCCACCGGTTAATGCAGTAATAATTGGGCTTTCCAGGTACGACCAGTCGGTTTCGGTTTGTTCGAATTCTTTTGCTTTGGATGTACTCCCCCCCGAAGTGTAAAGTGTTAGGGTAATACTGTAGGTTTTAGCAAGCGGGTAATATGCTATTACTGAATCACCCTTGTCTTTCATTCCATTGCCGAGATCCCACGATGCAACACCTTTAACACTTGAGGTATTAACTATTACAAAATGATATGGATCAGAACCTTGTGTTATTGTAAAATCGAGTTCTTCAGCTGTGGGAGCACTACCAATGTTTGGCTTATCCAGTTCCGTGGGCTCGCAACCAAACCAGCTAAGCCCTACAAGAACCAGAGCAGAAAATAGTATGTGTTTCTTATTCATAGTCGTTTAATTTTAGTAACCAGCATTTTGATTGAGTTTATTACCCGATAAGGTGATTTCGGTTTGCGGAATAGGGAGCAGACCCAATGTTGCCGAATTAAATGTTTCGTCGTATGGGCTATTCTCAGCTGCAGCGTTAATCTTAGTTCCGGCATAGGTTAAGCCTCTACGGAGTAAATCCCAGTAGCGTAAACCTTCGCCTGCAAATTCAACTCGCCGTTCATGGTAAATCAAGTCGAGTCCGTTTTGGTCGTTAGAAAGATTTGGCGCAACGTGGCTTTCGCCAAAGGCACGCTTGCGAACACGGCTATAGTAATCCTGCGCTCTACCCAAATTATTGTCAAGGTAAAGCTCTGCGCCCATAAGCAGCACATCGGCAAAGCGTATAACCGGACGATTATATGGCCAGTTAAGGGGATCGTTGACGGCAGGTTTATCGGCCTTGCGCGGGTAGAATTTTTTAAAGGCATAACCCGTATGTTGATAGCAGTCCCCAGGTTTATAAACCAACCCTTCAGCAGTGGCATCGAGAATCGAGGCTGAGTATCGTGTATCGCTTGATTCGAACTCTTCGGCTAACGATTTGCTGGCAGGCTGAAAGCTCCAACCCGATTCGTAAATAGGATCTTCAACTCCGCGGAAACCGGTCAAAACAACTGTCCAGTTTCCTTCGGTACCATTCCGCCAACCCCAATCGCCCCATTCGCCTTTTTGGGTATGCTGAATCTCGAATATCGATTCAATGTTATTCTCGTTGGCTACCCCCCAGAGGTCGGCAAAGTTTTGAACTAAGCCATGCCCACTCCTATTAACAATATCATCGATAATTGTCTCAATGTCAGTTTCGGTAAGGGCTGTACCATCATCGGCCATAAGGTCGGTAGTAATCCCTAAAACCCCCTTTCCGTAACCCTTATGGTATAGGTAAACTCTTGCCAGCAGAGCCCCTGCAGCCCACTTTGAGGCTCTTCCTTTTTCAGCAGCAGTAATGGTTGCTGGTAGGTTTTGGTATGCAAAGTACAAATCGCTAGCAATTTGGTTGTAAACATCTGCAGGGTCAGCAGCAGCCTGCTGGTACTCCGAGGGCGGTAGGGGTTTAAGTATAAGAGGAATATAGCCAAAAAACTGTACCATCTCAAAGTAGAAATATCCTCTAAGGAAGCGAGCTTCGGCGGTGAGGCGGGTTTTAAGCTCTTCGGTTTTGAACTCAACGCTGTTTACTTTCTCAAGGAACAGGTTAGCCCTGTAAATTCCCGAGTATCTATCTTTCCATAATCCCAGCGGTTCCTCATCGTTGACATAGCAGGAGAATTTCCCCATACGGACTAGCCCTGGTCTGTCACCAGGTCCTGATCCGCCGGCAAAAGCGTCGTCCGATAGGATATTACAGGTAAGATCCCATGGGTGGTATCCGCCACCGCATTGCCATTGAAGTACATCGTATATTGCAACAACAGCCTCAAAGGCATCTTGCTCGGTTTTGTAGAAGTTATCCTCTACCCTGTCGGTAAGTGGTTCCAGTTCTAGAAAATCCTTTGTACAGGCAGCTATACCAAGTGCCATTAAAAGGATTACCAATATATTTTTAATTATTCTCATATTCATTAGTAGTTTTAGGTTAGAAACTCAGGTTTACGCCGAACAGAAAAGTTCTTGGCTGAGGGTAAATATTGCGGTCGATACCCACATCAAGAGCCCCCTTTGCTCCAATTTCAGGGTCGAAGCCTGAATAATTAGTAAAGGTAAATAGATTGATGGCTGAAGCATAAATGCGCAGCTTCGATATTTTTACCTTTTGGCTGTACTTTTCGGGGAGGGTGTAACCAAGGGTTATATTTTTCAAACGTAGGAACGAACCATCCTCAACGTAGAAGTCCGATACCTTGAAGTAGTTCTGATTGGGGTCGTTGATGGTAACCCGAGGATGCGAGTTACTCGTGCCTTCGCCAATCCAGCGATCCAGAACCGATGCATTCCAGTTCGACATGGGAAGGTCGTAGCGTCGGGTACCATTAAAAATATCCTGTCCAAATGCGCCGTACAAGAACATGTTAAAGTCAAAATCCTTATAGGTTAAACCCAGGTTAAGTCCCACGGTAACATCGGGGTAGGGATTCCCAATCTTGGTACGGTCTTTATCGTCGATAGTACCGTCGTCATTCATGTCAACCCAAATCAAGTCGCCAGGTTGAGCATTTGGTTGAATAATAGTACTATCGGATGATATGTAGTTTTGGATTTGCTGTTCGTTTTGGAAAACTCCGGCTGTCTTGTACCCCCAGAAGTATGCAATTGGGTATCCGGTTTCCATTATGCAAATATTATACATACCAACAGCAAGCCCTGCGCCATAAATTTTCCCTTCGCTATTATTAATTGAAAGTACTTCGTTTTTATTGTATGCACCGGAAAGGTTTGCATTAATGCCTATGCCATTAATTATGGTTTTGTAACCAAGTTCCAGTTCGATACCCTTGTTGCTTACCGAACCACCATTTACGGTTGGTGCAGCATTACCAATATAGCTGGGGATAGGCGCTACCACCAAAAGGTCTTCCGTTTTCTTGTTGTAAAGGTCGAGGGTAACACTCAGCTTATCGGAGAAAAACCGTGCATCAACACCAATATTTGTTTGTTCTGATGTTTCCCATTTAAGATCGGGATTTGAGATTCCAACAGGGTTCGATCCCACGGTGATAACCTCATCGGTTCCAAAGGTGTACTTGCTACCCGAGCCAATTAGCGATGTGTAGCGGAAAGCGCCAATTGCTTCGTTTCCGTTCTTGCCCCATCCAAAGCGTAACTTCAGGAATGATAGGGGGGTAAAGCCTTCCATGAAATTCTCCTTCGACATTATCCAACCTGCTGAGAATGCGGGGAAGTAACCAAAACGGTTGTTTGTGCCAAAATTTGATGAGCCATCGGCGCGTAGAACGCCCTCGAACACATACTTACCCGCAAAGTCGTAGTTAACACGGCCAAAGTATGAAAGCAAGGCATGTTCATCGGCGCCACCCCAGGAGCGGTAGCTTTCTTCGTCGGTACCGTTATTAATCCAGGCATGCTCAAAATCATCGAAAAGTAAATCGTTTTTCTTGCCTCCAATGTATTCATGCTGGTACTTGTTAGCTGTCATACCTACCATTGCAGCAAAGCTATGTTCACCCAGTGTGTTTGAATAGATAAGGGTATTCTCGCTTTGCCAGGTAAACCATTTGTTAACTGTACCCGAGGCCTCCGAGGTGGTGGTGCTTATAATATCGCTCAGGTGGTAAACCGGAACAAAAGTACGGTTTGAGCCGTTGGCGTAGTCAATGCTGAAGCTGGTTTTTGCTTTCAATCCTTTAATGATTTCGAGTTCACCCCAAACGTTTCCGACCAATTTATTTTCGTTGTAGTTTAAGTTTAGAGTACTTAGGTAGGCTATTGGGTTTACAACTTCCTGGGTGGCATAACTTGAAACCCCCCAGGTTCCATCAGGATTCTTTACAGGGGTAAGGGGGTCCATATTAACAGCCATGGAAAGAGGCCCACGGAATTCAGCATTGGGGTCAATACCCCTGGTTATCTTATTGGTGTATGCTAAATTATTTCCCATACTGAACTTACCAATCGTGTGTGTGGAGTTTAAACGATAGGTGTAGCGTTCGTAGTTTGATTTTCCTTTGGCAACAATACCATCCTGGTAAGTGTAGGAAAGCGATGCGAGGAACGTTGAGGTTTCATTACCGCCGCTAACGGAAAACTGGTGGTTATAGGTAGGGGCATTTTTATAGAAGATTTCATCCTGCCAGTCGGTTCCCGTGCCTAAAGTATCGATATCGGCCATATTGGGAAATGGAATAGGCCTGTTATCGTTCGCATAGCTTTCGTTCATGATAATCGCAAACTCGTTTGCATCTAAAACCGAAACCTTACGCCAAGCGTTCTGGTAACCCATGGAGTAGTCATAGTTAACCGTCAGCTTGCCTTTTTGTCCTTGCTTGGTTGTAATAAGTACAACCCCGTTTGCGCCACGGGCTCCATAGATAGCCGATGCTGAGGCATCCTTCAGTATTTCAACCGATTGGATGTCGTTGGGGTTAAGGTAGTCAATACCGCCAACAGGCATACCATCAACAAGGTATAGCGGGTCAGAAGTGCCGTTTGTTCCAATGCCTCGAATGCGAACCGTAAAACTTTCGCCTGGCTGACCCGAGTTGGCAATAACCTGTACACCTGCTGTTCGCCCCTGCAGGGCTTGTTCGATCCGGGTAGGCGAAGCCCTTTCAATGTCATCGCTCGATATTTTTGATACCGACGACGATACTAAACTCTTCTTTTGAACGCCGTAACCTACCACGATGAGCTCTTCGATCAGCTGGGTAGTTTCTTGCATTACAACGTCAATTTGGGCACGCCCCTCAACAGGAACATCTTGGGTTTTCATACCCACAAAGGAGAACTCCAATGTTTGATTTGGGAGTACACTAATGGTGTATTTCCCATTACCATCGGTAACCGTACCCTTTGTAGGGTTTTCCTTTATCACGATGGTTACCCCAGGTAGGGTATTCCCATCGCTTGTGGTGACAGTCCCGCTCACGGTAATTTCCTGGGCGAACAGGCTACCACACCATAGGATTAAACTAATTACTCCAATGATTTTTTTCATAATCGTTTAGGTTTAGAAATTGGTTTTCGGGATGCAAGCTAAATTCTTTTAAAATGTATGTCAATTTTGAAGGGACTTCATGTATTGCACAATGCCATTTCAATTCTTTCTCATCTTACGAAAACGTTTTCGGAGGGCTACATCAAAAGTACATCAAATGCTGGTTGTAATGCTGTATATAATTCATTATCTGTTTGTTATGAATATATGAGCCCAATCTAAAAAGTTCATAGGTGTTAGTCGTTGAACGTTAAACGTTAGACGTAAGGCATAAGGCGTTAGGTAAATCTATAAATGCTTGAAAATATACACTTTGCATTTCTGGCGTTTTTTACAAGAACCATCAATTCTAATGAAATTTGACTTTTTATACTGAACTCATATATTATTTATTTCTCATTCAAACCTTAAACCTCCCTACCATGCCTTCGTGCTATCATGCCTTCGTGCTTTTCGGAGCATACTTAACTTTTAACTTTTAACTTTATTATTCTATAAGAGAGCCATCATTCTTAAAGAAATTTAGTTTTTCTGATTGGAATCATATTTTTATAATCACTTATGGTTATCTTTTAAAAAGTGTTACCGCTAATTGAATATTAATTGTATATAGCCTGATTAGATATTAATTTTGTCAAATGATTGGGTTGAAGAATGATTAAAGCAGCTGGAAATATAGCTATAATTACGGTTATGGTTTTTGCAATGCAAAACGTTGCTGCGCAAACACCATCTAACGACAGCCTTCACCTATACCCATCAATTTTGCTCGATGGCGAATATGTGCCCCATATCAAAATAGAGGATGTTGTTAAGGTTGGGAAACGCCGCTTTAAGAACCGCAGGTCGATGAACCAGTACTATAGGATGATTTATAACCTGAAAAAAACATACCCTTATGCCCAAATTGCCAAGCATAAACTGCTGGAAATAAATGAAAACCTGAAGTTAATGAAAACCGAAAGGGAGAAAAGGGAATACATCGCCAAGGTTGAAAAGGAACTAATAAATCAGTATGAGAAGGAGTTAACCAAGCTAACCATTTCACAGGGTAAGATGCTAATCAAGCTTATTGATAGGGAAACCGGCCTTACCTCATACGAGCTTGTGAAGGAATTAAAGGGTGGTTTTTCGGCCACCTTCTGGCAAGGCATTGCACGCATTTTTGGGTCGAACCTAAAGCTAAAATTCGACCCTCAAGGCGAGGATAAAATCCTTAACGAGCTGATATTCCTTTACGAGCAGGGGTTGATTTGATGGTTGTATCATAACCATGCAGGCTTGTCCGAAGAAGTCGGATTCATGGTTCAAGGCTTGCCCTGAGTGAAATCGAAGGGTTCAAGGTTCAAAGTTCAAAGTTCAAGGTTTAAGGTTCAAAGTTCAAGGTTTAAGGTTCAAGGTTCAAGATTCCAAATTCAAGATTCATAATCCCAAATTCAAGATTCAAAATTCGTAATTCGTAATTCGTAATTTGTAATTCGTAATTCGTAATTCATATCGTAATTCGTAATTCATATCGTAATTCGTAATTCATAATTCGTAATTCGTAATTCGTAATTCATAATTCTAAACCCCTGCTTTACTATCAACCATCAATCGTCAACCATCAATCATCACCCATTTCAGGTTAAATCCATTTAAGTATTTCCGAAACAATAGCTTTAGCGCCGTTTGAAATGTCAATAATATTTGCATCGAGCATGTAGCAGGGTGTGGTAAAAAGCATGTTTTTTTCATCAACAACCACCTGTGCATGGCTTGTGGTTAGGTGTTTAGCCCCAAGTTTTTCAATAGCTTGTGCGGTTGATGCGTCTTTCCCAATTGTTATGGTTACATTACCAATAATCTTTGCCAAAAGCACGGGTGCAATGCACAAGGCCCCAATGGGTTTTTTAAGCTTGTGCATACCCTTTATGGCCGCCTCCACTTGTGGGTGAACGCTGCAATTTATGCCATCGAATGCCCATGTGGATAGATTTTTGGCTGCGCCAAATCCTCCCGGGAATATGAGGGCATCAAAAAGTTCTGGGTTAAATTCATTGAGGGGTTTAATTTTTCCTCGGGCAATGCGGGCCGATTCAATTAACACATTTCTTTTTTCGTTCATCACGCTTCCGTCTATGTGGTTAATCACGTGATGCTGGTTTATGTTAGGCGCAAAAATTTCGTATGTTGCACCATGCTTGGCAATAGCATAAAGCGACATGACCGCTTCATGAATTTCAGAGCCATCAAAAACGCCACAGCCTGATAGTATTACAGCAAATTTTTTATTGTTAGCCATTTCTGCAAACGTTTTAAATTTGTGCTACAATATAATTCGATTTTTTTATCTATGCAATACCTAAAAGCTAAACCATGAGAATACTACGAAAAGCACGAAGGCACGAATGCAAGAAAGATAGCACGACAGAACGAAATAGGAGAAATAAGAACACATACGGGGTAAATCACTATGTACACAAATTCAGACCACTGGAAATTATGAAAATCTCTGAACATCTCGCGCCATCGTGCCATCGTGCTATCTCTCAATCGTGTGTATTTTTTGGTTCCCATGCAATGAAAGAGACTTTTCGGAGGTGACTCAATTATGGAAACTAAACGTACCTTTTTGGCCATTAATGTTGAACCTCAGGCCGATATTATCAACCTCATGGAATATATGAAGCGTTCCCACAGAATGGATAACATTAAGTGGGTTAATCCCGAACAAATGCATCTAACAATTTTCTTTTTAGGCGATACATCTACTGCCCAAATCCCTGCGATTATCGACAGGTTAAGGGTTTGCATAAAAACATTTAGCCCTTTCAAAATAGGTTTAAAGGGTCTGGGTGTTTTTGGACGTCCTTCGCCACGGGTGATCTGGGTTGGTGTTGAGTTTCCAGAATCCCTGGTCAGGCTAAAGCTGGCTATTGATGATATTTTAGACGGTTTTGGGTATAGTAATGATAACAAGGGATTCAACCCGCATCTCACTATAGGAAGGGTTAAATTTTTGCACAATATCGATAGGTTGAATGCGGAAATTCAACAGTATAAAAGTAAACAGTTTCAGGAACAAGTGGTTAAAGGAATAGTTTTATATGAAAGCATACTAAGACCTCAGGGGTCTGAATACAGGGTTATTCAAATGTTTGATTTGCTGGGAGGTTAAACCCCTTTTCCCTTAAAAATGGTAAGGATAGTATAAATCATGATTTTAAAATCGATATAAAGCGACATGTTATCCAGGTAAAGCATGTCATACTTTAAACGTTCAACCATTTGCTCAATATTTTCGGCATAGCCGTATTTTACCTGACCCCACGATGTAATTCCGGGTTTGACCTTTTGCAGGTGAAGGTAATGGGGGGCAACCTGAACCAGCTGATCAATGTAGTACTGCCTTTCGGGGCGAGGTCCAACAATCGACATTTCACCCTTGAGAACATTGATGAAGTTTGGGATCTCATCGAGTCGGGTTTTCCGCATGAAACGTCCTACGGGTGTAACCCGCGGGTCATTAAGGTTTGAGAGGGCAGGACCATTTGCCTCAGCATCAAAATACATGCTTCGAAATTTATATATAAAAAAGGGTTTGCCGTGCAGCCCAATCCGTTCCTGTTTGTAAATTACCGGCCCCTTGGAGTTTACCTTTATTGCAACCATTAGCATAAGTGCAATAGGGATAGAGAGTATAAGCCCAGCAACGGCCAGCAAATAGTCAAGCACTTCCTTGACGTTTGCCTGCCAGGCAGGCATGGGATCGAATGAAACATTTACTAAGGTGGTGCCAATAATTCGATTCAATTTTACTTTCCCCACAAGAATATCGTACATACTCGGAATGGCTTTAATGTAAACATTCAGGGGAACCAGCAGGTTTAGTACGTTGGTTAGTGTTTGTGGACTCTCATTGTCAATGGCAAGGATTACATCTTCTATATCATACCTTGCTATTACATCAGGCATATCGTTTATATTGCCGAGTATTAGCGATGGGTCAACCCTTGCCCCATTAGGAAGATCAATGAATCCAAGTATTTTAAATCCTTGCGATACTTTTTCTGAGTTAATGTCATGGTAGGTTTGAAGGGCTTTTTTCCCGCTTCCTACTATAATGGTCGGGTAACCAATTATTCGGTTGTGTATTCGGTAAATTGTTTGCGTGGTAATTACTAAACGAGGAATGTAGGTGAGTATGAATACTAAAAGGAACATGGTTAAAAGAATCTGGTAGTAGTTCTGGTAATTTGCTACATAGTCGTCGATTAGCAGAACAAAAAATAGCACAATGGTTCCAATAATGGTAATTGATAATGAGGTACCAAATTCTTTAAGCCTCGATTTACGGTATGGGCTATGGTAAAGTCCAGCTAACCCAAACATCGAAATCCAGTATAGCGTGAAAAAAATTAATCCAAGAAAAAATTTATGATCGGGAATAAAGTTAATGTCTATCCCAAATAAATTCGATTCAATAACCTGCTTTCGGTATAGGTTAAATAGTGTCCATGCCAAGCAACTACCAATAGCGTCAAGAAGTAAATACCGGAATACCTGTTTCCTTTTATCCAAAACCTTTACTTTTTCTATTCCTTTAATAACTGTGAGTGACAAATTTTATTGTTAGAAGCTAATTTTTTTTTCGATGGTTTCGGCAATTTGTTTTGACTTTAAAACTAAACCCGACGGGTACATCATTTCCTTATGTTTCATGAAGTACTCAACATTCTGAACTACAATATCCTTAATCATTACTGATTTGTTTTGTGAGTCAAAAATATCGAATGTTTCTTCAAGCTCATCGGCAATGAGCTCAACTTGTAACACTCTATCTTTTTTCCCCCTCTTTACCATGTAGGTAATTACGGAATTGTCGTTGAAATCAACAATCAGCTTTAGTATTTTAAGCGGTTGACTATATAGGGGTAGCCAGTAAACCTTAACCTTACGGGGTTCCGATTTAATGAGCGTTAGTAGGAAAGCCAGATCGGAAGCAATTTGCACCGAAAGGCTCTCAATGGTTAGTACTTTGGCTGATTCTCTTACACAGTCAATTATAACAGGTGCTATACAATTTGGAAATTTTACATTGATGTTTGGTAAAAATCCTACTGCAACTCCTATTTCTTGAGCTATGGTGATAAGTTCCTGAAGTTGCATGCTGCTTAGGCTAACAAGGTTTGGCGATAGTACGTTGATCCCTGCTCGTAATGCTTTGGCAATTATAGCATACGATGAGCTTGGGTTTGAATCAACTACCAGTAGCTCAGAATGCCCAAAAACTTTTGCTATTTGTGAGCCGTTTTCGTATGACCCCAGTAAAATGCTCTCAAGGTGCTGGTTGTTCGATTCAATGGTATGATTGAAAATGACATTCCCAAAGTAATAGTTTAGCTTCTGGCTATCGGTTACAAGACAGGTTTTCATGGTTAAGAGTAATGGTTTTGCAATTATACATCACTCTGCTCAAATTTTGCCTTGAATTGCTGGAATCTTATTAACCTTTTAGTAACAATTGGTTATTATATCGGCATAAGAGCTAAATTTGCCTGCCTTAAAGGTCAATTAAAAAACATTTATATACAAGTGATGAAGTACAATGTTGCAGGACGATAGCATACGGCATAAAGGTTTACGGCGGAAACTGGTTGAGGTGATTGCAGCCAAAGGAATTACCGATAGCAGTGTACTCGATGCCATGTTAAAGGTGCCACGGCATTTCTTTATGGATAGCGGTTTTTTAAGTTTTGCATACAAGGATCAGGCTTTCCCCATAGGTTCAGGTCAAACTATTTCGCAACCTTATACGGTAGCTTTTCAGACGCAGCTTCTACAGGTTAGCCCCATGCAAAAGGTTTTGGAAGTGGGTACTGGTTCAGGCTATCAGGCTGCCATTCTTATGGAGATGGGAGTACGACTCTATACCATTGAGAGGCACAAGGACTTATTCCTTTCGGCTAAAGCGTTGCTCGAGGCCATGGGCTATCGCCCAAGTTGCCATTACGGCGATGGTTATCAGGGATTGCCTGCCTATAGCCCATTCGACAGAATACTTGTTACAGCTGGCACTTCCGAAGTGCCTCAGGCATTGGTTGAACAGCTGGCTCCAGGAGGACGATTGGTTATACCCGTTGGTGACCTTAGCAGTCAAACCATGATGCTTATTGAAAAATTGAATGATGGAACAATAAAAGAATCGACACACGGAAACTTTATCTTTGTTCCGTTGTTAAAAGGGAAGGCTTAGTAATGTAATATTCCAATGATTGCCATTAAACAATTTGTTTTCAACCCATTCCAGGAGAATACCTATGTTCTTTACCAGCCCCAGGCCGAAGCCATTGTGGTTGATCCTGGTTGCTCTAACGAGAGTGAAGTTCAAGAGCTTATCGGTTTCATCAAGAGCCAGAAGTTAACGGTTAAGTGTCTGGTAAACACCCATTGTCACATCGACCATATTTTGGGCATTGCTGCCTTAAAGCAGCATTTTGGGGTAAAAGCTTATGCCCACATCGACGATCTACCCCTTCTTCAGCTGGCTCCAGCCCATGCCTTGATGTTCGGTCTATACCTTGAATCTGTCCCAACTATCGATGAAACCCTTAACCATGACGATGTTATTGATCTTAACGGTAGTAAGCTAAGGGTTATTCATACCCCAGGACATTCAAAAGGGGGGATATGCCTTTATGCCGAACACGAAAAGTTTGTTATTACAGGCGATACGCTTTTTAACCTGACGGTTGGCCGCACCGATTTACCCGGTGGAAGTTACGAAACACTAATTGCAAGTATTAAGGAAAAATTAATGGTACTGCCCGACGATACTGCCGTTTATCCAGGCCATGGCAATAGCACAAGTATTGGGTCGGAGAAAAAGTTAAATCCGTTCTTGTAGGCGTTAAATTATAATTGAGACCAGTATAAAAAGTTCACGGTCGAAAGGAAAATACGGCATAAGGCATAAGGCATAAGGCATAAGGTGTGAGACGTGAAACGTTAAACGATAGATGTAAGGTGTTGGGCGTTAGACTTTTGGCATTAGGTGTAATGTAAATTTTTAAATATTGAATCCCCTCCGAAAAATATTTTTTTGCTCTTTTACCGATTGCAATTGACTGATAATCAGTGATAGATTTGTGGTAAGATTGCACTTTTAGGTGTTTTCGGAGTGGACTCAACTTTTAACTTTTAACTTTTAACTTTATTCTTCTATACAAGAAACATCATTTTTAATGAGATTTGGCTTTTTAGGCAGGACTTATAAGTTAAAATAAATTATTTAGTTAAAAGTTTAATTCAAATTGATATTTTTGCTCACAATCTTTAAATAAAAATAGCATCATGTACACCGATAAGTTTATATCACGTCATAATGGTCCGCGTGACCATGAAATAGCTGAAATGCTGAAGGTGATAGGTGTTTCATCCATTGATGAACTCATCGATCAAACTGTGCCTTCCAATATAAGGCTAAAAAAGCCCCTTAACCTTCCGGTGGCTATGTCGGAGTATGAGTATTTAACCCATATTCGTAAGGTAGTGGCTAAGAATAAGCTCTACAAGAGTTTTATAGGAATGGGGTATTACGGCACCATAACTCCTTCGGTAATATTACGCAATATTTTTGAAAACCCGGGTTGGTACACATCATATACTCCATACCAGGCCGAAATCAGTCAGGGCCGTCTTGAGGCTTTGCTCAACTTCCAAACCATGGTGATTGAGCTAACAGGCATGCAAATTGCTAACGCCTCGTTGCTCGATGAGGCAACCGCTGCTGCTGAGGCAATGATTATGATGTATAACTTGCGTTCCCGTGAAGCGGTAAAGGCAGGAAAGAATGTTCTTTTTGTTGACCATGATATTTTCCCTCAAACCCTTGATGTTATTAAAACCCGTTCAAACCCACTGGGAATTGATGTTGTCACAGGTTGTTACAGCGAATATGGCTTTACCGGAAAAGAATTTGGGGTCATTATTCAGTACCCGTCGGCCAAGGGTAACATTCGCGATTACTCATCGTTTGCTGCAAAGGCCCACGAGGCTGGCGTCTTAGTAACTGCAATTGCCGATATTCTTAGCTTGGCACTTATTACCCCTCCGGGAGAGTGGGGTGCAGATATTGCTGCTGGTTCCACTCAGCGTTTTGGTATCCCTATGGGATTTGGCGGGCCACATGCAGCATACTTTGCCTGCAAGGATGAATTTAAACGCAGCATGCCTGGCCGTATCATTGGCGTTTCAATCGATAGGCACGGTAACAAGGCTTTACGTATGGCGCTGCAAACCCGTGAACAGCACATCAAGCGCGAGCGCGCAACTTCAAATATTTGTACGGCTCAGGCATTGTTAGCCACAATGGCTGGTATGTATGCCGTTTACCATGGTCCCGAGGGTATTCGGCGAATTGCCTCGTACGTTCATAGCATAGCTGTTACTGTTAGCGATGAACTGAAAAAGTTAGGGTATTCCCAGAATGTACATAACGTGTTCGATACCCTTGAAATTGGCCTACCATCTGGTGTAACTGTTGAGGATATACATAAACGTGCGCTTGCGCATCAAATCAACCTAAACTATAAATCGAACGGCACAATTGGTATAAGTTTTGATGAGACCACCTTGATTAAAGATGTAAACAATCTTTTAGCCGTTTTTGCCGAAGCTGCAGGTAAGGCTGCTCCTGAGATTGTGGAAGTTAAGGAACAAAATCAGATACCCGAAAATCTTCGCCGTAAATCAACCTACTTAGCCGATAAGGTATTCAACAGCTTCCATTCGGAAACCGAAATGATGCGCTACCTAAAGAAACTTGAGCGTCGCGATATAGCTCTTAACCATAGCATGATTTCGTTGGGCAGCTGCACCATGAAGCTTAACCCAGCCACTACCATGTTACCGTTAAGCTGGCCTGAGTGGAGTAGCTTACATCCGTTTGTTCCTGCCGATCAGGCCGAGGGTTACATGCAGGTCATTAGTGAGCTGGAGCAGTACCTGTCCGAAATTACAGGTTTTCATGCCGTATCGTTACAGCCCAATTCGGGAGCTGCAGGTGAATACACAGGATTGATGGTGATCCGTCAGTATCACATGAGCCGCGGCGAAAATCACCGTAATGTGGTACTAATACCATCATCAGCTCACGGAACAAACCCTGCAAGTGGGGCCATGGCAGGAATGCAGGTTGTAGTTGTGGCTTGCGATGAAAAGGGAAATATCAACGTTGACGATTTGCGTGCTAAGGCTGAGCAGCATAAGGAGAACCTTGCAGCTTTCATGGTTACCTATCCTTCAACTCACGGCGTGTTTGAAAGCAAAATACGTGAAATGGTTGACATTACTCATCAGTATGGTGGCTTGGTTTACATGGATGGAGCTAACATGAACGCTCAGGTTGGCTTAACCAGCCCTGGCGAGATTGGAGCCGATGTTTGCCATCTTAACCTGCACAAAACATTTGCAATACCTCATGGTGGTGGTGGCCCCGGTGTTGGCCCAATTGCTGTGGCAAAGCATTTAGCTCCATTTCTTCCTTCGCATCCTATTGTCAAAACCGGAGGCGATAAGCCAATAACCGCAGTGGCAGCAGCCCCGTGGGGAAGTGCCAGCATAGTAGTGATATCATACGCTTACATTTTGATGTTGGGCACCGATGGGCTAACCGCTGCAACAAAAATGGCTATACTTAACGCAAACTACCTGGCAGCACGGCTTAAGGATCATTTTAAAATTCTATATACAGGCGAAACAGGTAGGGTGGCTCATGAAATGATTCTCGACTGCCATCACTTTAAGTTGACCTACGGTGTCGATACCAGTGATGTTGGCCGTCGTATGATGGATTATGGCTACCATGCACCTACCGTATCGTTCCCTGTTCACGAGAGCTTAATGGTTGAGCCAACCGAGAGCGAGTCAATGCAGGAGCTTGACAGGTTTGTCGAAATGATGATTGCCATTAAGGGAGAACTCGAGGATATCAAAAACGGCAAAGCCGATAAAACCGACAACCTCATTGCCAATGCCCCCCATACTGCTCCTGAGGTTACTGCCGATGAGTGGAAGCATGCTTATTCCCGTCAACAGGCTGTTTCACCGCTTCCATGGGTAATGCAGAATAAGTTCTGGCCCTTTGTAAGTAAGATAGATTCAGGTTATGGCGATCGCAACCTTGTTTGCACTTGCGAGCCTATTGAAAATTACATGTAGGGTTAGTAAACCCCGATATTTCAAGTGCCTTGGGTTTTTCCAAAAGGCACTTTTTTGTGCGCTACACATGCCATTGTTCAATAGGGTGAAAGACCCCAACGAGACAGTAGAAACGCACGGCTGTGTGTCTCTACGGGCTATGATAGGCTTCATTGTAACATACTTTAAAGAAACCGCTGGACACGCAAGTACATACGGTGGTGTGAGATGGCGGCAAAACTTATTCATTTAGCTTTGCCTCCTACTTTAATTATGATGTGTTATACGTTGTTGATTCACTATTTCTTGCGAATACATTGACAGAATCCATGATAAATTGCACAGATACCACCCATTAAGGAGAAAAGACCCCAAAAGAGAGGGCGACTAAAAATATGTGTTAAAGTTGGCTGGGAATATGGTAAAAGATATATCCCCCATGTAATCAAAATACAGCCAAGCACGATACAGACATGTCCAAACACAAGCAGAGCAACACGGTCTCCTCGCTAGCCCAGATAACGGTTGGCTGTATGGAAAGTTGCCGATTGCGGGCGATTTCCTATCAAGTTATACAAAAGTTGAAGCGAGCTGCAAACCTTCGCATACTACTGAAACCTTAATGGCTATATTGTGTGTTAGCTCTTGGCATTTTTCAGTATAAAAAATCAATTGGAGTATCTATAAGTTTTTCTTCATTAATTTTGTCAATTCTATATGGAACTTTTTGTTGCACTTGATATACACACCGATAAATTCCGCTGTGAGTTCTATTTTCAATCCATGTAATGATATAAAAATCATTTTTTGATTCTATTACAATTTCAGGATTTATTTTTTCTAATCTATTTAAGCCGATTGAGTCAACTGAATATCCTGAATCAATTTTTTCATTATCCGTTACTTCTTTATTGTCTGTTTGAAGTTCTATAATTATCTCATCCAGCTCTTCCCTAGAACAAATAATATATTTTTCATTATAGTTTGCATGCCATTTTAAAGCAAATTGCTCACCCATTTCTGAGAAAAAAAGATATTGAAGAAACCCAATCTCAGTATTTTTTGGTTTTATATGGTTCTTTGCTCTAAATTTTTCACTATTCAATAATTCATATAATGATTCCTTATCAACTTTCTCATTTAATTCCTTGTTTTCCAAATTCGCATATAAATAAGGATTGCCATCAAGAAAATTATCAAAATAATAAACTCCAATTTTATATCCTTCTTCAACTTCAATGTTGTCAAAATATGATAAGTATGTTGTTATGCTGAAAGAACTTGAATCAATGATGTCATTATTACCAACAGATTTTAGTTTTACGAAATCCTGATATTCTTGAATCTCCAGAATGAATTCACAATAATCCTGAGACTTTGAAATCGATGGAATTAATGAGATAATAATTATCAAAAAATATTTTAGTCTATTCATAATCTCTGATGTTCGTTCTGCTTGGCGCTAACGTGTTACAATAAGAAACGGTTGGGTTTTCAGAGTTCGTACTTATCCACCGTTGGAAAAAGTTGGCTCGAGAACCAAACGCCCGCAAACAACTGAACCCCAACAGTTTTATATTGTGTGTTGAACTAAACCCGCCTTCGCGGGTAGTTATTTCAAAAGTACTCGATTTTTTCCATATTTCGAAATTATTAGTTAAAAGTTAAAGGATAAAGGTTCAAGGTTCAAGGTTCAAGGTTAAAAGTAAAAAAGCGCAATTCGTAATTCGTAATTCGTAATTNNAATTCGTAATTCGTAATTCAAAAGATATCAACCATCAACTATTTTTCCGAACAACGAACAACGAGCAACGAACAACGTACAATCATAGCCATTCCATACAATCGATTAACTTTGCAGCGAATCTCATTTAAGGTTTATGGAAAAAGTAGATGTTTGCATCAGTTCCGAAATTGGTGAGCTCGAGGGTGTAATTCTGCATACCCCTGGTGCTGAGGTGGAAAATATGACTCCCGAATATGCACAACGTGCATTATATAGCGATATCCTTAATCTTAACGTGGCTTATAAGGAGTACGCCCAGCTTAAAGGTGTTCTTTCTAAGGTTGCTAAAACCTACGAGGTTATCGACTTGCTTGAAAAAGTACTTGTGAATTATGAGGGTAAGGAATACCTTCTCGAAAAGATATGCCAACACGAAAACGCCATGTCGTTGTACGACTATCTTATCGATATCGAGGCAAAGCCATTGGCACGAATGCTGATTGAAGGTGTTCCCCTGGTACGGAATACTCTTACCAATTTCCTTAGTAAGGAAAGGTTTGCACTTGGCCCACTATATAACTTTTACTTTACTCGTGATTCCTCAATTGCCATAGGCGAAGATATGCTAATTGCTAAAATGGCTAATGTCGTTAGGGATCGGGAGAGCATAATTATGGATGCCATTTTCTCCCGTTCCACAGTTTTCAATACTCACATAGTAAATCCAACAACCTTTAACAACTCAGGCAATGTTACCATTGAGGGTGGTGATGTGCTGGTTATTCGCGACGATATACTTTTGGTTGGTAACGGTATAAGAACAAATACTTTTGGCATCGACTTTATGCTTAACCATTTCTTTGCACGTGACAATAAAAGGATACGGCACATCCTTGTTCAGGAGTTGCCTTACAAACCCGAGTCGTTTATTCACCTCGATATGATATTCACCATGCTCGATTACGATAAATGTATGGTGTACGAACCCATCATTCTTCAACCTAACCGTTACCAAACCGTTCATATTACTGTTGATAAGGGAAAGGTAAGTGAGATAAAAAACGTTGATAACCTGTTGGCGGCATTAAAAGGATTGGGAATCGATTTAAAACCGATTATTTGTGGTGGTACTAAAGACCCATGGATACAGGAGCGTGAGCAATGGCACAGTGGAGCTAACTTTTTTGCCATTGGTCCAGGTAAAGTGATAGGCTATGGCCGCAATGTCAATACCCTTGAGGAGATGAACAAAAATGGTTTTGATATACTTAAAGCTAAAGACATCGTTTCCGGCAGGGTTGATATGAATTCGTATGGTAAGTTTGTAGTTACACTCGATGGTAGTGAATTACCTCGTGGTGGTGGCGGAGCAAGGTGTATGACTATGCCTGTTAAGCGCAAACCTCTATTGTGGTAACTTATTGAACTCATTACCTGTTGTTTGTATATCAATCTTTTATTAATTTTTGTACGTAAACTGAAAATGTCGTGATTTTCTTCAAAAGTACTAATATCAGAACTCCTGACCCATGCTTGA
>DFYV01000025.1:0-7354 GCA_002383425.1 Bacteroidales bacterium UBA4073
TCCACCTTACCGCCCCCTCCGGGGCAGGCCTGGCTTATTTCCCGTTTTTCCCCCACCACCTTCCCGGTGGGGTTGCAAAGGTAATACCTTTTTCCCGCTCACGCAAGCGCTCCAACCCCTTTTTCCATCATCCCCCCTGCCCGCTCCGCCTCCCTTCCGAAAGCGGGTGCAAATGTAGAACATGGATTTTGATTATACAAGCATTTTATCAAGAAAAATTAAGAAAAATTTAAAATTAATTTTATGTTATTGATTATCAATTCCAGACAAACGAATAACCTTAAAATAGATAGTAAGAAGGGGCAATTGCCCCCTTCTTACTATTAATTGCTTATTAGACTATTTTTCAGGGATATTTTTAAGCGTTTCAACTAAAAATGCCCAAAACTTTTGTACAGATTCGATATGTACCTTTTCGTCGGGTGAATGGGGATGACGAATGGTTGGACCAAATGAAATCATATCCCAGCTGGGGTAAACACCTCCAAGCAGCCCGCACTCAAGGCCTGCATGAATTGCTTTAATTTCAGGTATTTTGCCGAACTTCTTTTTGTAAACATCTTGCATAACTTTGAGAATAGCAGAATTTGGGTTTGGCTTCCACCCGGGATATCCACCGGTAAACTGAATTTTGGCATTTGCCAGTTCAAAAATGGCCGCCATTTTTTGTGCCAATGCGTCTTTAGCTGAGTCAACAGAGCTACGAAGTAAGCACTGGCCTTTAACCTTTTCGCCATCGGTATAAACACGTGCAAGGTTATTTGAAGTTTCAACCAGTCCTGGTATTGAATCGCTCAAACGAATCACACCGTTGGGACAACCGAAAAAAGCTCTAATTACTCTCGATTGAGTTTCTTTATCAAGAACTTTTGAAAGGTTAGCAGTTTTTACGAAAGTAATCGAGAGGCTTGGTTCAGTCAGTGCAAACTCTGCCTTGTATATACTTTCATAGTTTTTAACAGCCCTTTCAAAGTCATTTGATTTACTGGCAGGAACTAAAACCTCGGCAAAGGCTTCGCGCGGAATGGCGTTACGTAAGCTACCGCCATCGATTGATGCTACTCTTAAACCGAATTCTTTTTCGGCATAGTAGAGGAAGCGGAAAAGGAGTTTTATTGAATTTCCACGACCTAAATTGATATCTATACCAGAATGTCCACCTTTAAGACCGGAGATAGAAAGTTTATAGGCTACCATGCCAGAAGGAGTCTGTTCAATTTTTGCAGTAAACTCGATATTGGCATCTAGACCCCCTGCACATCCAACATATAGTTCACCCTCGTCCTCGGAATCCATGTTTATAAGGATGTCACCTTTTAACAAACCTGGTTTTAACCCAAATGCACCGGTCATTCCAGTTTCTTCATCTATGGTGAAAAGGGCTTCAATTGGGCCGTGTTGCAAATCATTTGCCTCTAACACTGCCATGGCTGCTGCCACGCCAATGCCATTATCGGCGCCCAGGGTAGTACCGTTTGCTGTTACCCATTCGCCATCGACAAATGCCTCAATGGGGTCTTTCTCAAAATCGTGTACCTTATCGCTATTCTTTTGAGGTACCATATCGAGGTGGCCTTGCAGGACAACACCTTTGCGATTTTCCATACCGGGAGTGGCAGGTTTACGAATTATAACGTTCCCTACTTCATCAACCATGGTCTCCAGACCAAGATTTTTCCCGAATTTGACAACAAAATCAATTACAGCCCTCTCGCTTTTTGAAGGGCGAGGAATTTGCGTTAAGCTGTGGAAGTGCTTCCAAACACGCTGTGGCTCAAGCTTGAAAATTTCTTTATTCATATCAACATCAACATTTAAATTTTTAAACTGATTGGCTCTAAAAATACCAGTTATTAATCAATATACCAAATTGGCATAGACAAATATCAAACTTTACCAAATTATTTTGCAACTATCACCTGATTTAGCCGTATGAAAAAAGGTTTTAATATTGAATTGACTGTGGATTTCACCATAGAGTGGTTTAAAAAGATTACTTCGACAAACGATTTATGTCAACGAAAAGTTGAGCAAGGAGTTTCCGAAGGATTAGTAATTGCCGCAGAGTACCAGGAGCAAGGGCGTGGTCAGCGGGGAAATACATGGGAGAGCCAGGAAAGGCAAAACCTCACCTTTAGTGTACTACTCCGGCCAACCTTTTTAGCAGTTACCGAACAGTTCTACCTATCAAAGCTAACCGCACTTGCCATTACCGATTGGCTAAATACCTTTGTGATTAAGGAAATGGTAAGGATTAAGTGGCCTAACGATATTTATGTAGGTGATAAAAAGATATGCGGAATTCTTATTGAAAACAGTTCAAGTAAAAGCAACCTCGAAAGTTCAGTTATTGGCATTGGCATCAACCTGAACCAAACTGTTTTTACCGACGAACTACCTAATCCCACCTCTTTACTGCTTGAGACCGGCAAAAGAGTTGATCCAGAAACTATTTTACCTGAAGTGGTAAGCTGCATTGGAGGGCGATACCAGCAACTTGTTGAAGGTAACAAAGCTGCCATTGATAACGATTACTTTAACGCCATTTACCGAAAGGATTTGCTTAGCAAGTACTACTCTAATGGCGTAGAGTTTGAGGCAACCATTATTGGAATTAAACCAACCGGCGAACTTATTCTAAAAACCTCAAAGGACGAAATAAAAACATTTGCTTTCAAGGAGGTTACCTTTATTATATAGGTAAGCGCAATGGAGCAATGCGAATAGCAAAAAAACATAGTAGCGAGAATACAGTAGATAGTAGTTAGTAACGAAGTTTTTAATTGTTTTCAAATTAATATCTTTGACATACTATCTACTCGCTACCCGGTACTCGCTACTATCTTAAGTTTTTCCACTTGCAATGGGGCGAAGCCACTATCTTGCCCTTGGGGAAATCCCAATACTTCGACTTCGCTCAGTACAAATCGGGATTTTGTGAATACAAGACGATAGTAAGTATTAAATGGTATTAAAAGCCATGGCAATACTCTCAGCCAATGAATCGATGCCATCCTTAATTTTATTTCCAACCACCATGCGCAACATCGTGTTCAGTTTTACCTTAACGGTAATTTTCATTCGGGTATCGTAAGGTGCTACCTCTTTAAGCTGAATCCATATGAAAAATTGCATGGGTGTTTTCTCATCACCGGTAAGTTTTATAGTCTTGAATTCCTCCCTTTCGGTAATATTAATTCCTAACGGCCCCATCCCCTTATATTTAAAACTACAGGTATCCTTGTCGGCTTGCCATTCATCAAGCTTCCCCTCAACCATTGGGGTGAAGTTCCTAAAATCGGATAAACCCCTAAAAACATCCTCAGCTCTTTTTCGTATCGACACTATTTTACTCTCGTAGGTAGTCATTTTTACTTCTATTTTAGGTGCAAAAATAGTAAATTCCCACTGTTTAAAACGAACCTTTTCATCTTTTTAAAGTTTATAAAAATAGCGTTTCACATTTTTCATTTTCAAATATGTGTAGAACTTGCCCAAGAACTGTAAAGCAAATATTTGTGTCTTCCCAACTGTAACAGGCCATTCAAATAGTAAAACCTTTGTATCAGTATAACGTATTAGTAATTAACAATATAAACGAGTAAAATGAGACTTTTACTTCAGCCATTTCATGATCCATACTACAACATTGCTACGGAGGAATACCTTCTAAAGCATGAGGCTGATAACTTTATCGTTTTATACCGAAATACCCCTTCGATTATTGTAGGTAAGCACCAAAACACCATGGCCGAGCTAAACCACGCCTTTGTGTACGGTAATGCTATCCCTGTAGTGCGAAGACTATCGGGCGGAGGGGCTGTTTTTCATGATCTTGGGAATATCAATTTCAGTTTTATTGTGAACGGAGAAGAAGGCAAGCTGGTTGATTTTAAAAGATTTACATATCCAATAATTGAATTTTTGAAAAGATTTGGTATAGAAGCCCACCTGGGCGAAAAAAACGATATAAGGGTTGGAGATTTAAAAATTTCGGGCAATGCCGAACATGTGTATAAAAATAGGGTTATGCACCATGGTACACTCCTATTTAATACCAACATGCACTGGCTTGAGCAAGCCATAAAATCGAACGAAAAAAGTTATACCGACAGGGCGATACGATCGAACCGCAGTGAAACCATAAATATAGTGAAACTCATACCATACCCCATAACGGTTGAAAACTTTGAAAACAGCTTGGCAGAATACCTTACAGCTAATTTTGATGCTACTCCCTTTTTACCCGACGGCAATATGCTTAAAGAAATTGAAAGGCTCAGTGCAACAAAGTATAAGGATTGGAACTGGAACTACGGTTACAATGCCAACTATGAGCTTAAGGTAGATATTGATTCAGAAACCCTGATTCTTAAAATCAGTAATGGTATTATTGAGCGGGTTGAAATGAAAAAAAAACCAAAGGATTTATGGATTAGTGAATTTGCAAAGTTACTTGAAGGGAAACGCCACGAGTATAATCACCTTAAAATGGAACTGGGTAAAACCGAACTATCAAAAACAGCTGATGCAATTATTGACAAGCTTTTTTAACCTTAGTGAGGTGTCTGATTTTCATTCTTGGGCGGTTCAAAACCGTATGCTACCCCTTCGTAGTAATGGGTAGGAATTTCGCGGTATCCTCCACGTCTTTCGCTCTTTGTAACCAAAACATAGTTTGCACCCAGTGCTGCTGCCTTACGCTGTAAACGAATGCGGGCATTTTTCTCAGCTGATTTGGCGTTTTTGCTATTCCTCCCTGATACTGACTCTACCTTTCCGTAAATATAAAGTCCATCAACATCGGCGGGGTTAGTAGTTATAACAATGGCTTGAAAATTTGATTCATCTATCATTTTAAAAGCCAGGTCATTAAACTTTTCCACCCTGCCGTTGGAATAAAGAATTTTATGGATTTGTTTTCGCGAAAGGTCCTCGGGCACAGTTACACCCTTCTTTACGATTGTAACCTTACTTGAACTTACCGACTTTACATTGCAAACTACTTTTCGGTTGCTAACCAGAATAACAGTATCGAAAACTTCCTGCGCAACGGAAAAGAATGGAAGAAAAACTATGAATAACATTGTAGCAAAGCGCATGGCAGTTGTTTTCATTTTATTAGCAGCAAAGTTAATGCCAATTGGGTTTATTACAAAAACAAAACGCATTAAATGTCGATCAGTTTCCTCTGCTTGCAAATACCAGTGCAACAGAAGCGAATACCAACTCCATTAAAAAATTATCCGAAAAAGCAGGAGGCCAAGGAGTTAAGGCTCTGTATATAAGAATAATAAAGATCCCCAGTGATGAAATTACTGTTAATCCTTGATTAGACAATAATCCTCCAATAATAAGGAGAACCCCAAAAACAACAAAAGCCATTGTAACATATAGCTGAAAATCAGAGATATTAAAATTTCTGAAAGAACCAATGCTTGATATAACTATATACCCAACAAAGGTTAACCTTAACAGCCAGTAGGCTATGCTATCCAAAAATTTTAGTGGTTTCATCGGAATATAATTTAATTTATAATGGTCTGATAGAACCCATAAGTCTGATAACTATATTCATACGTGTTTATGTTTTCAAAACATGCGGGTTTCATCATAGCTGATTTATGTGTTAGTAATCAACATTTACTTTGATATATACTCAAACTAAAAATTTTAACGTGATTGGTTTATCTTTCTAATTAATGGTTATGCAAATATAACAATGAATTCAATAAAACCAACTAAACCAAACAAAAGCTATTTTTGTGGCAAATATGCTGGGTTATGAATAGGATAAAACTGGCTTTAAAATTAATAGTTTCGGTGATACTCTGGCTTTTTTTAGCCGTAACGTCCTTTCTATTCTTTATAATAGATTTTGCTGTATGGCTCTTAACTTGCTGGTGGGACAAACGGTTAATAATACTACAAAAGTACTCAACCATTTGGGCTATGTTTTACATCTGGATTAATCCAGGGTGGAAGGTTAAAGTGCTTGGATTGGAAAAGATTGACAAGAATAAGGCGTATGTTATTGTAAGTAATCACCAAAGTGCATTTGATATTGTTCTACTTTACAGACTTTATACGCATTTTAAGTGGGTGGCCAAAAGGGAACTGGCAAAGGTTCCCGTTATTGGGTGGAATCTTTTGCTGAACGATAGCATACTGATTGACAGAGCAAGTGCAGTGAGCACAAAAAAAATGATTGTTAAGGGCTTAAAACACCTGAGCATGGGCAATTCCATTCTAATTTTCCCGGAAGGAACCCGCTCAAAGGATGGACGGGTAAAACGTTTTAAGGAAGGAGCATTCTTGCTTGCACAGCAATCAAAAGTACCCATTCTCCCTGTGGTGATCGAAGGCTCAAAGGATATTTTCCCTAAGCCTGCCATAATCAACCTTAGACAGGAATTAACAATAAAAGTCCTTGATCCCATAAACATTGAAACAGTAACTGCATCAACAGTACCGGAACTGACTAAATTCGTTAACCAGCTAATTACCACTGAACATGAAATGTTAGCCCCCGAAAAGTACAAAGCATAGTCCGAGGGTCTGCGCCATAAAAAGCCAGGTTCATATATAACTTCTTAATAAATAACTAATGTTTCGCACGTATCAATATTATTCTATAAATGAGTATGCTCCGAAAAGCACGAAGGCACGAAGGCACGAAGGCACGATAGCACGATAGAACGATAGCACGATAGCACGATAGCATGATAGCACGATAGCACGATAGCACGAAATGGGAAAAATACGAACACATATCGGGGTTAACCCCGTTGAAAACAGTTTTATGAAATATTAAATATGTAATTATATGTATGACAATAAATTAATCCCGTTGGATACTGGTACTATCATAGTGAAGAAGGTATAAACTCTGGGTAAATATATGTATGACAATAGATTTATCTCGTTTAATAGTATATCCTACGGAATTAACTTTGTTATTTTTCGTAAACTTTACCCCGTTGGATAGCTTAAATGAATGAATGACCAATAAAAAAAGTGATTATCCAACGGGGTAAATTTCTACGGGGTAAATCATTATGTACACAAATCCAGACCAAGGAAATTATGAAAATGTCGATACATCTCGTGCCATCGTACTTTCGTGCTTTCACCCCATCGTGCTTTCGTGCTATCTCTCATTGGTTTGCATGCAATGAAAGAGACTTTTGGGAGGTGACTCATAAATCAAATATTTAAAAATGGATTG
This sequence comes from Bacteroidales bacterium UBA4073, assembly GCA_002383425.1. Lineage (GTDB taxonomy): Bacteria > Bacteroidota > Bacteroidia > Bacteroidales > Tenuifilaceae > Tenuifilum. The sequence goes on from DFYV01000025.1 coordinate 7,229, forward strand.
AAATTATCATGTAATTCATTATCAAGCAATTGACAACTACAATTTATATTTAATACTTTATGAAACTTTGTGCTTGCTTCGTGTTTTTTGTGGTTATATTTAGCGATTTAGATTTTTACCACAAAG
>DFYV01000025.1:7440-10112 GCA_002383425.1 Bacteroidales bacterium UBA4073
GCCTTTTTTGACTGGACTCATTAGTAAATAAAAAAAAGTAGGCACAAAGTGAAATTGAAACAAAACCTAAAAAAGTTTTCCGTATATTTGACAATTCAATAAACTTTTATACCTTTGCAAGCCCAAAATATTGTCAAACAATTCATAATAAATAAGATGTACGCTATTGTAGATATTGCAGGACAGCAATTTAAAGTAGAAAAAGACCAGAAAATCTACGTTAACCTGCTTGAGGGAGAGGCAGGAACAGAGGTAAAGTTCAACAAAGTACTACTAGTTGACAATGATGGTAAAGTAACTGTAGGCACTCCTGAACTTGAAGATGCTTCGGTAACCGCAAAAATCCTCGGTCACGTTAAAGGTGACAAGGTGATAGTGTTCAAAAAGAAACGTCGTAAAGGGTATAGGGTGAAAAATGGACACCGTCAGAACTACACCCATATTCAAATTGCAGAAATAGTAGCTTAACACGAAAATATTTTACGGTCATGGCACATAAAAAAGGAGTTGGTAGTTCCCGTAACGGACGCGAATCGCATAGCAAACGCTTAGGCGTTAAACTTTTTGGTGGACAGGTTGCCAAAGCAGGGAACATCATAGTACGCCAGAGAGGAACCAAGCACAATCCTGGCATGAATGTTGGCATTGGGAAGGATCACACCCTTTACGCTTTAACTGATGGTGTGGTTACTTTCCGCAAAAAAGCCGACGACAAGTCGTATGTATCAGTTTTACCAATAGAATCCTAATTTTTTCTTAAAATTTTCATAGCTTTGGTCTCCTGTGCAATGCAATTAGTATTGAACAGGAGATTTTGTTTTACTAAACCCTAAAACTATGCTTACCCTAAAGTATATACGAGAGAATACGGATGATGTAATCAGCCGGTTAGCGGTGAAACACTTTGACGGATCAGCAGTTATAGCCAAAATTATTGAACTTGACGATAGGCGGAAAGCTATTCAACTCCAACTCGATAGCAACCTGGCAGAACAAAACCGAATTGCAAAGGAAATAGGCAAGCTGTTTGCCGAGGGCAAATCGACCGAGGCCAATGCCTCAAAGTCAAAATCAACCGAGTTGAAGGAAAATTCCAAGAACCTCTCGCAAGAGCTAAAAGATATTGAAGAGGAACAAACCCGATTACTGCTTCAAGTTCCCAACCTTCCNNCACCAGGAAGCACTACCGCATTGGGATTTGGCCACAAAATACAATATTATCGATTTTGAACTTGGCGTTAAAATTACAGGTAGTGGTTTCCCTGTATATCGAGGGAAAGGGGCAAAATTGCAACGTGCACTGATCAACTTTTTCCTTGACTATAACACTGCTGCCGGATACGAAGAAGTTGAACCTCCCCACATGGTAAATCAAGACTCAGCTTACGCTACCGGCCAACTACCGGACAAAGATGCGCAGATGTACCATGTAACCCTCGACGGGTTCTACATGATACCCACTGCAGAAGTTCCTGTAACCAACATCTTCCGTGATGTTATTCTACATGCAAGCATGCTTCCAATTAAGCTTACGGCCTATACACCTTGTTTCCGCCGCGAAGCAGGTTCGTACGGGAAGGATGTTCGGGGGTTAAATAGGCTACACCAGTTCGACAAGGTTGAAATTGTTCAAATACAGCACCCCAATCGCTCATACGAAACGCTCGAGGAGATGGTTAACCATGTAGAGGGTTTGCTTGTAAAGCTTGAACTTCCCTACCGAATCGTTAAGCTTTGTGGAGGTGATATGAGTTTTACCTCGGCTTTAACATACGATTTTGAAGTTTTTTCTGCTGCCCAGCATAAATGGCTTGAGGTTAGCTCCGTTTCCAACTTTGAATCGTTTCAGGCTAACCGTATGATGCTCCGATTCAAGGATGAAGGCGATAAGAAAGCGCAGCTGGCGCATACCCTTAATGGGAGTTCACTTGCCTTACCCAGAATAGTGGCAGCATTACTCGAAAATAACCAAACGCCCCACGGCATAATAATTCCAAAGGTATTGCAACCATACTGCGGTTTCGATAAAATTGAACTGTAATTTTACTTTCAGATAGGCTTGTCTGGTTCTGGCTGATTCGAGGTGCAGGGGTGGAGGTTCAAGGTTCGAGGTTCGAGGTTCTAAGTTCAAAGTTCAAGGTTTATAATTACGAATTACGAATTACGAATTACGAATTAAAGATTCCTTTTTCCGAACAACAATCAACGAACAACGGACAACCATCGTTAAACGTTAATCGTTAAACGTTAAACGTCAACCACTTACCATCATCACATCAACTGTCAACCATCAACCATCAACCATCAACTATTATTCCGAACAACGAACAACGAACAACGAACAACGAACAACTCTTATATAACTTCCAGTTATTTTTTCTTGGGGCTATATTACCTGATAATGAGGGACTATCAACCTTTTTTCGAACAACGATTAACGAACATTCATCAACCATCAATTCATCTGTGTAAAGTGTGATGAAAATAGGATTCACGGGTTGAAAAAATCAATCCCCCAAAACCCCTTTTCAAAGGGGGGAAAATTCAAAATTTCAAAAACCCATGTTTTACTGTCAACCATCAACCATCAACTATCAACTATTTCCCCGAACAACGAACAACAAACAACGAACAACGATCAACCATCAATTGCACTTCAAAAAAACAGCTTA
>DFYV01000025.1:10150-25507 GCA_002383425.1 Bacteroidales bacterium UBA4073
TCAATCAGCTATGAAAGCATCAGTCAAAAAATCAGTGCTAAGCATTGCGCTTACACTTAGCATTGCTGCTGTTTACGCTCAAATGGATGAACTTCCCAAAAGCGACACAGCGGGTATTACAGGAGGTGCCGTTATTGGTGCGGTTACCATCGATGGTAAAAACTACCAACAACTTGCACTACGAACCGATATACCTATTGGCAAGTTCGGTTTTGGAATTGATATCCAGCTCCTTTTTGACGAAAACGGACAAATCAGAGAAGATGAGTGGGACGAATGGCAAGATTATATCGATAAAATTTACTACATCCGTTACGGGAAAAAGGACGATCCGTTCTACATCCGACTGGGTGGATTAGATTACACCTACATTGGCTACGCCAACATTGTAAATGGGTATTCCAACATGATTCAATACCCCTCGCGCAGGCGTTACGGTGGAGAGCTATCGTTTTGGATTCCGACCGAACGTTATAAGGGAATGCCAATTGCCGGCGGTGAGTTCTTTTTTAACGACATGAAAGAGCTATTTGTGGAATCGCCCCGGGATCCTTCGATGCTTGTGGGTACTCGTATTTTCTACCGGCCACTTAGGTTCCTTGAAATTGGTATTACTGGCGTAGCCGATCTGAATGAGTATAATGCCTTTGAAGACCGTGACGGTGACGGGGTCCCCAATCAGATCGACCTTTACCCAAAGGACAAAAGTTTTGCCACCGAAATGGATAAAATCTCATTAGATCAATGGGATCACCTGCTCAACGACCCATACTGGGGTGCAACCCGTGATGAGGCATATCAAGAACTATTAAGACTTGGGCTTGTTCCGGCCGATACATTAAGAATGGAAAACCTTTTCAACCTAAATAATCAAACTTCAAAAATGTACGCATACTCCCTCGATATTGGGATTCCCATAGCTCGAAAGGAAAACTTTAAGCTTGATATATACTCACATGTAACTCAGCTGCGTGGCCAGGATAAAACCTACGGGTGGGGTGTAGGCATTCCGGGTATTCGAATGATTTTAGGAACCAGTAATATTCAAAACTTCCTAACCTTTAAGGCAGAATACCGTCGCTCCTCAAAAGAGTTCCTTTTTGGATACTTCAACAATACCTATGAGCTGGAACGCGCACAATTCATTGGTGACAATAGCGTAATTACCAAACAACAACATTTAATCAGCATACAGCAGGAACTCAATGGTATTTATGCCAGCGCCGAGCTAAACATGTTCGGTTACATTGTAGGCTATGCAGGGTATCAGGACCTTATGGGCTCCGATAAAACCCATATGCGCTCACTACATGGTGAGGTTAGAATGGGCGAGAATCTTAAAAAACTACTACACTTCGCCGATTTAAAGGGCTACTACATTCAGAATAACGTTCAGGATTTCAGGCAGTGGAAAACACCCAGCACCCTAATGGGATTCAATATTGGCTATAACTACAAAGGTGCAATAGTTGGAATTGATTACCGTTGGACATTCCAGGACATGGATGGCAACGGAAGCATTAAAGGTAGCGATGAAACCATTAAAACAATAAGCTTTAGAACTGCAGTAACATTTTAGCCAACATATTTGGCAAACAAAAAGGGAGCCCCTATACGCTCCCTTTTTCTTTAGGGTTTGGAATAATGTATGTTGATAAAATTGCAATCGTAAGGGTAAAAAAGAAATTAACGAGTTTTACTGTAACCACTTGATCCATTCCGGTACTAATCCACACAATTGTAAAAGCCAAACCCGATACCATGGCTACCAGAGCAGCTCGCCCATGGAAGGATTTCCAGAACAAGGTAAGCAGAATAACAACCGAGAAAGTACACCCTATTCCTGCCCACACGTAGCTAACCAGGGTAAAAATCACCTTTTGAGGCGACAGGTACGCTATGGCCAGTGCAATAATGGCCAGTATTGCGGTGATTAACCGCGATTGCCTTAAAATAAGTCTTTGGTCGCTAATACGCCTAAGTGGTTTAATGATATTTTCGCTAAGTTCAGTGGATGAAAGCACAAGCAAGGAATCGGCAGTGGAAATAATTGCGGCAATAGCTCCGGTTATTAACAGAGCAGCAAGGGCTGGAGGGAAAATTTTCATAATAGTTGCAGGCATTACATACTCTCTATCGGGTAGGGCGTTTGGTCCAAATATTGCCAGACCAATCAGCCCTAAAAGCATAGCCCCAACGTATGCTATTACTGTCCATGAAATTCCAATATTACGGGCGAGTTTTGCCTGCCGGGCATCTTTAATGGCCATGAATCGCATGGATAGCTGCGGCATACCGCCTAAATAACCGAAAAACCAGCTAAAGCCACCCACCATGAACATACCGGCAGCAGCCCCTGATAAACCGTTAAAAAGCGAAGCATGATTTGGGCTTGCACTTTCAAGCGCATGTAATACCGAACTAGAGAAAACCTCGGGATGACTTGAAATGTAAAAGAACCCTACAATAGGTCCAACGGTAAGGGTGAAAATCATAACAAGAGCCTGAACCACATCGGTATATACAACGCTTTGAAAACCACCGTAAATGGTATAGGGAATAATTATTGCTGCGGTGATTAACATTCCCCACTGGGGCTTGATGCCAAACATAGTGTCAAAAGTTTTGCCACCGCCGATAAATTGAGCACCTACATACAAAAAGAAAAAGAAGACAATGGTAGAGCTACTAACAATCCTAATCCATTTGGATACCTCCCCATGCCGGGCAGCAAGGTAATCGGAAAAAGTATTAACTGAGTACTTTTCGGCCTCATCGCGTAAGCGCCAGGCTAAGAGCCACCAGGCAGTGACTATGCCTGCTACACAACCAATTGCAGTCCATATCTCGGATATGCCCATGGCGTAGGCTGCACCCGGCAACCCCAGCAATGCCCACGACGATTCGCCCGTTGCCCTCTCGGACAGAGCGGCAACCCAACCTGGCAAGCGACGCCCTGCTATGGCGTAGTCGGTATTATTTTTAACCTTACGACCATGGTAAATACCCCAACCTATAATAAACAAAAGGTAACCTAAAGTTACAAGCGCAAGCTGAATATTGACTGACATACGAAACGGTTTAACATTATCACCCTAAAATTATTAAATTGTAAGCATAAAAAACCAATACCTTGCCTTGATTTTCAGCTGTAATATTTACTAACTAATGTTTCGCACGTATCAATATTATTCTATAAATCAAATATTTACAAATGGATTTAAATTATCATGTAATTCATTATCAAGTGATTGATAACTCCAATGTATATTTGATACTTTGTGATACTTTGTGATACTTTGTGCTTACTTCGTGTTTTTTGTTGTTATATTCAGCGATTAAGATTTTTATCACAAAGTTCTCAAAGGGATTCACAAAGATCACGAAGATTGTATGTGTTTGTATTTGAACATCTTAATCCATGAGAATTACGTGCGAAACATTAGTAAAAAACCAATGCCTTGTATTGATTTTCGCCTATAAAGTTTACTAACTTTAAACATTACCTAACTGAGCAAGCATGGAAGCGTTATATTACAGGCAACTTGAAAATAAAGTTGTACAATGCACATTATGTCCACATGAATGTAAACTAAAATCGGGATCAATAGGAATTTGCAAAACCCGTTACAACGATAACGGGGTAATGAAACTTACCAATTCTGGAGTCATTGCCTCATCGGGACTCGATCCCATTGAAAAGAAACCCCTATACCACTTCTTCCCAGGAAGCAAAATATACTCCATAGGAAGTTATGGCTGTAACATGAAATGTTCATTCTGTCAGAACTACGAAATATCGCAGTATGTACCAGATGGCAATAGTGGATTGAAAGAAAATTTACCCCAGGACATAGTAAACAAGGCTTTGTTTTTACCACAAAATATTGGGATTGCCTATACTTACAATGAGCCTACTGTATTTTTTGAATTGATGTACCCTACCGCAAAACTTGCTAAAAGCAAGAATCTGAAAAACGTCATGGTATCAAACGGGTATATTAACCCCGACCCTTTGCATGAGCTTATCGACATAATTGATGCCTTTAATATTGATCTAAAAGCCTTTAACAATGAGTTCTACAGAAAGCAAACGGGAGGGAAACTAGTGCCAGTACTAAGAAATCTTAAAGCCATTAAAAAGAATGGCAACCACCTGGAAATTAGCTTCCTGGTCATTCCAAACCTAAACGATTCAACTCACGAAGCTATTGAAATGTTTAAATGGATAAATGAAATGCTTGGAAGCGATACCCCATTACACATCAACAGGTATTACCCTGCATACAAGCTCAATGAGCCCCCTACTCCCCCTGAAAAACTTATTGAGCTAAGAGAATACGCCATGCAATACCTGAAATTTGTATATATTGGTAACCTCCACTTCTCTGATATTGGGACAAATACAGTATGCCCGTCGTGTAACACTACCCTGATTGAAAGGCATGGCTATAACACCAAAATAAAAATGGTTGATAGCAAGGGTTACTGCAAAATATGCGGATATGGTCCCATTGTTGTGCTGAGCTAAACATTCCAGATCAAATCGTCGAGTTTTCGTTTGGGTACATGGTGTACCCGATTGGTATCACGCCAGTAGATTATGCTACCGGAATCGTCAGTATCGTCAATAACAACCTGTTCAACGGGTACTCCAATTGCGATGACCAAAGCAATGTTAAGGAAATCGGGGAGGTTTAATGAATTATGTAGCGTTTCCCTTTGAACTGCTGCAATTATACAGCTACCCAACCCGTTTTCCGCAGCTCCCAGGCGAATGGTTTGAGCCACAATACCCTGATCCCACTCCGACTCGGTTGATAACCTTTTATCTTCGAGAATTAGAATGTACGCAGTAGGCCGTTCACCTTTGGCAGGGCCATCCCAATCCCCCAAATACCCGGCCCATGCCAGGTTGGTGAAAACAAGGTTGCACAATTCGGGAGTATTGATAAGGACAAACTTTAATGGCTGCAGGTTTTTTGCTGAAGGGCAAAATCTGCAGAGTTCAACCAGCTGCTTTAGCAGTTCCAAATCCACTTTTTTACTCTCATCGAACCGACGGTAGCAGCGATTACGAATAACCAAATCCTTAAGCATGACTTATTCACTATTTAAAACGATTTTCAACAATGCGCCAATCAACAATTTTCCAGAACGCCTGTACATAATCGGCCCGACGATTCTGATAATCGAGATAGTAAGCATGCTCCCAAACGTCGCAGGTAAGCAAAGGCTTTTGCCCTTTACGTAAAGGGTTACCCGCATTTGATTCCTGTGTGATGGCAAGCTTGCCATCGGCATCTACCACGAGCCATGCCCAACCTGAACCAAAAAGGGTAACGGCTGCATTAGTGAATTTACCCATAAACTCATCAAACGAGCCAAAAGAAACCTCAATGGCATTAAGCAAATCGCCTTCGGGACTTGGTTTGGGATTAGGGCTAAAGGTATCGAAGTAGAAAGTATGATTCCAAACCTGAGCCCCATTGTTGAAAATAGGCCCATCGGCGTTTAAAATGATCTGTTCAAGGCTTGCATCCTCAAACTTTGTTCCGGGAATCAAACTATTCAGATTGTTTACATAAGTCTGATGGTGTTTCCCATGGTGGAACTCTAAGGTTCTTTCTGAGATTGCCCCCACTAATGCGTTGTGAGGGTACTGCAAATTAGGTAGTTGGTGTTTCATACGTTTATGATTTAGATTAGTTTAACTGCCATGATAAGAATGTCGTCGGTTTGGTTTTCTTCATCACCTTTCCACTTCTCGAGTGTTTGATAAAAATACATTTTTTGTTCATTTAGTGGAAGATGCTGAACGTTAACAATAAGATTACGAAACGAATGGTATCCAAACTTTTTACTGGATTTACCCCCAAACTGGTCGGCAAATCCATCGGAAAAAAGGTAAACGGTATCGTTCGGTTCAAGTTTTAGGGATAATTCGTTGAATTTTTCCATACGTTCGTAAAAAGAAATTGGCATTCTATCGGGTAAGAACTCAACAAGACCTTCACCTATATGAACGATGCGATCATCTTGTGGTACAGGTGAACTTGTACTAATAATAATGGGCATGTTTGCCCCTGCGTAGCAGAGAGTATGTGAGTTCCGGTCGTATGTACAAAAGACTATGTCCATGCCATCCTGGCTTTCATCTTCGTGGCCGCCCTGCCTCATGGCTGCGATCATGTTATCGCGAAGTGTGCCAAGTAACAAACCTGGCGATGAGTCTTTGGTATTGGCAACTAAGTCGTTAAGCATTGATATGCCCAGCATACTCATGAAGCCACCCGGAACGCCATGGCCTGTACAATCGGCGACAGCAAAGCCAATTTTACCGAAACAATTACCTACCCAGTAAAAATCGCCTCCAACAGTTTCTTTTGGAAGATAAAGTACGAAAAAATCGCGGAAATGCTGACTTAACAATATATCGGTTGGGAAAACGGCCTGTTGAATTTTACGTGCATACTCAATGGATTCGCCCAGATCGGTTAGAATGTTAATGATCTTATCGCGCTGGTACACCACCAGGTCCTTTTGCCTTTCAATTTCATCGCGCTGTTCCTGCAGTACCTGTTGCTTTTGATCAACCGAAAACCTTTGGCTATCAATTTCCTTTAAAGCCTGTTTGCGCTTAAACATGGTATAAACCAAACCCAACAATAAGCCCAGAAGCAAAACGATAGCAACCACCATAAAAATCAGCAACCGGGTACGGCTTCGCTTCTGGCTTTCGGCTTGATTAAACTTCTCATTAAAGAGATTAAAATGTTGGCGAATAATATTCTCATACTCCACCTGCAGCTGAGCAGTAAGAATCTCTTTCATTTTTTCAGTTCCTGCAATGGAGTCCTTTATGGCATTATACTTTTCAAAATATTGTAATGCAGCCTGACAATTACTTAGTTTTAAGTTAAACTGGTAAAGCGCATTAAATGATTGGGCAACAAGGTCGAGCATGCCATGCTGCCTGGCTTGAGCCAAAACCTCATTGACCATCCCGAATGCTTCGGGAGTATTACCCCTCTCAAAAAGGAGTAAGGCATAATCCAACCTTGCCTCTAAAACTCCTCTAGGTTCTGCGAGTATGGTAAAATCGTCGATTGACTGGGTGAAGTACGCTTGAGCCTTGTCATACATCTTCAACTTCATGTAAGCCTCACCAAGGAATCGGTAAATACTGGCAACTCCTCCTCTATCGTGTAAAAGTTGCTTCAGGGTTAAAGCATCTTCTAGGTAAAACAATGCGCTATCAATTTGCCCAAGTAACAGGTGTACCGAACCAATATTCATCAACGAATTTGATATTCCTCGCTTATCGTTGATTTCTACCTTAATTTTCCATGATTTTCTGAGGTAATCTAGTGCTTTGTCGTACTGGGCAACATCTCGAAAAATCAGACCAATGTTGTTCAGGAGAAAAGCTTCGCCCTGTCTATCTTTTGCTTCAACCCTAAGGGGTAAAGCCTTAAAAAATAAATCGAGAGCTGTGGAGTAAGCCCCTTGCCCCCAGAATAGAATGCCCATGCTATTGTAAATAGCTGCAATGCCAGCTTTATCGTTAATTCTCTCACGAATGGCTAACGAGGTGGTGTAATGTTCAAGCGCCTCGGTGTAATTACCCATCTGAACGTTCACCATACCTAAGCCATAATTGGCTTCAGCAAGACCCGCTGAATCATTAATGGCTTTTGCCTTTCCCAACGCCAAATTATAGTAATGCAATGAACTATCGTTAAAATCGGTATGTCGATAGAATAAACCTAAATGGTTTAACACTTGAACTAAAGCTTGAGAATCATTCGCCTGGTTAAAGTGGGTGTTTGCCCAATGAAGCCAGTAGAAAGCGGAATCAACCGGTGTTAGCTCAAAGCTAATAACACCAAGGTAAAACTCACTCCATGCGAGCACTTCAAGATAATTTGCTGCACTGGCTTCGGCATACACTTTTTGTGCTATTTTTTTGGCTGCGGTAAACTCTCTAACATCAATGAGCGATTTTATAGTAGTAAGCTGTGAGTTTATTTGAACGGTATCAACTTTTGGTTTTTGCCCATTAGTTATAGCTGGTAATAAAACCGAGAAAAAACAGGATAGAAGCAGTGAAAGTTTAGGAATTCTTAGAGTAAGCATGACAATAAAATTTACCCAATAAAATTACAAAAAAAAGCGACCGGTAAAACCGATCGCCCAACCAAAAACATAAACCAAACCAAACTTAAACCAATACTTACTACTTACCCGTAGCAACAAGGAATTTTTCTTCAACCGTTTTCCAATCGATTACATTCCAGAAGTTCTGAATGTATTCAGGCCTACGGTTCTGATACTTCAAGTAATACGCATGCTCCCAAACGTCAAGCCCGAGAATAGGCGTGCCTTTAATGTCGGATACATCCATTAACGGATTGTCCTGATTGGGAGTAGAAAACACCTGTAGGTCCTTGCCAGTCCAAACCAACCATGCCCAGCCAGAACCAAAACGGGTAGCCGCAGCATTTGAAAACTTGTCCCTGAACTCATTGAACGATCCAAAGTGCTTTTCAATGTTTTTGAGTAGTTCGCCACCAGGTGTTCCACCGCCATTAGGCGACATGATTTCCCAGAATAGGTTGTGGTTGAAATACCCACCGCCATTATTCCTAACTGCTGGTGATAATTTTGACACCTCCCTGAGAATTTCTTCGATTGGCAGAGCCTCAACTTGAGTTCCCGCAATGGCATTGTTCAGGTTATTGGTGTAAGCGCCATGATGCTTGTTATAGTGAATATCCATGGTCATGGCGTCGATGTAAGGCTCAAGTGCATTGTACTCGTACCTTAATTTGGGTAGTTGAAAAGCCATATCGCAATATATTTAGATTGTTTCTAAATAAGAAACAAGGCATCACAAAATTTGTTCAATGGTAAAAATAAAAATTCAGAAATGGGTGGAGCTTCCGTTTTTGCCATTCACATACCTTACCTTTTCCTTTTTGGTATGGTAAACCTCAATGCCAAGAAAGTAGTAACGGGTTATCCAAAATTCAACATACCACTTATGATCGAGCGATAGAATAGTATCATTTAGATGTCTTGATTTCCCAATGAAAGGCCTTTTCATCAATATAAAATTTGCCGCTTATTATAAAAAAGCGAGTTCCCAATAAATTTAACTTAAAATTAACGCCTTTTAATCGAAACTCAAAATGGCATAATTTAATTTTACCTTAAAACAGGTAATTATCCATTTTGTTTACAGGGGGTTATGCTGTTCATAAACAAAGATGGCGTTTTCGTCAAAATGATGTAAAACCTGACGGCTGCTGTTGAGTAGTTGAACAATAGCTTTGCGCCCGTCATTGCCCAGCGATAACGAAAAGTTGTTGACATAAAGATCGATATGTTTACGCATAACCTCAAGGTTCAACTCCTGGGCATGCTGCGATACAAATCCCATGGTACTATCGGGATGCTGAAATGCAAAGGACACGCTATTCCCCATCAATCGATTTATTTCCTTTTTAACGCTATCGGGCAAAGAGCGCCTAATGGCAATTCCACCCAACGGAGTGGGTAATCCCGATACTCCCTCCCAAATTTCACCCAAATCGGCAAGCTTGATTAGACCCTTTGACTGGTATGTGAACCGCGACTCGTGAATGATAACCCCAACATCAACCTCATTATTCAGGATAGCTTGCTCAATCTGCGAAAAAAGGTAAAACCTTTTATCCGATGCCTCCGGAAATGCACGATTAAACAGTAAGTGCGCTGTGGTATGCTCACCCGGAAGAGCTATCCGCATATGCTTAACTTGCTCCAAGGGTATAGACTTTTTGCTGATAAGCAAAGGTCCTACCCCTTTGCCCAGGGCACTTCCGGAATCGAGCAGCTGGTACTGATCAAACAGCATGGGGTAAACCCCGAAGCTTATCTTGGTTATATCGGGCTTGCCCCCGAGTGCTAAATGGTTTAGCTCTTCAATATCGGCCATGTACACTTCAAAACTATACTTATCAGTAAGTAATCCATGTACAAGCGCATAGAACATAAAAGTATCGTTCGGACAGGTAGAAAAATTCAGTGAAAGATTCATCCTAAATTGAATTTAAGAGTCACCTCCGAAAAGTCTCTTTCATTGCAAGCAAACCAAAAATACGCACGATTGAGAGATAGCACGATAGCACGATGGAACGATGGAACGAGTTTACAATGAAATATCCCGTAGAGACTTAATATTGGTAGAAAATTTGCATTACGTAATTCAAATAGTTCTGATAGGTACGTTATAAATTTCATCGCTGTAATTATTATTTCGTCCCTAACGGGACGTATTTCCTGTGTTAGTTGCATCCCATACATTTTTTAATTCATCTCTTTTCATAATTCTTGCCTTTGTTCTTTCGTGCCTTCGTGCCTTCGTGCCTTCGTTCTTTCGTATTTCGTGCCTTCGTGCTTTCGTGCTTTCGTGCTTTCGTGATTTTCGGAGCATACTCATTTAATGTTGTCACAATAGTAATTAGCTGTTGCCAAAGATTTTGGACTGCCATATCGATCTGCCAGCTTTTTTGGTTGCGAGGTTCAACGTAGTTTGAAATTGCACGAACGCATGCAAAAGGCTTACTAAGCTTAAGGCATACATAGAAAACAGCTGCACTCTCCATGGTTTCAACCTGCGCATTCCAGTTTGACTTCAGCAATGAGATTTTCTGGATGGAACCCGATGAAGTTGAAACAGTTATACCTTTTACTCTACGTAAATTTGATTTGAAGTCAATAGCATATGGATTTACCAGCTCGCTCAATGCCAGAGACTTTGGCTGTATAACTGTATCGATGTGTCTGAAAGTCCCATTATCGTCAATGCCATAGTCGGCAAAGGCATCAGAATCAACTAAAACAACACTTCCTAAAGGAAGGTCGTTTGAATAGCTTCCTGCAATCCCTATATTAACAATAAAGCTATAGCTATCTATCACTCTTGATAAAGCAAGTGTAGTTGGAACAGCTCCCGGACCGGTTACAAGAATATCGGCCTGGATTCCAAAAGGATTTAATGGGTATAAATCATAACCCTCCCGCCTGAACTCAGGAATTATCTCACCCTCAGTGGCAACAACAAGCAATAAATTTTCCAATGTTGATTATTTTCTCAAGCTAATTGTAAAACAAAATACTCTTGGGCTTTGTTGATAATAAGCTGCTAAAAGTAGCTATTGCTTCACATACTGACAAAAAAAGTAAGTAATTTTGTAACTTTAAAAGAAAATGGCCATCACTTACATAACCCGACGAGAACGATTTAGCGCTGCACATAGGTTATTCAAACCGGAGTTTTCGGACGAAGAAAATTTCCGGCTATTTGGACAATGCTCGCACCCCAACTGGCATGGGCATAACTACGAGCTTTTTATTACGGTAAAGGGTGAAGTTAACCAGGATTTGGGATATGTGATAAACCTTAAGCAGGTAAGCCAAATTATCAGGGAAGGGGTAATAAACAAGCTCGACCATAAGAATGTTAACGTAGATGTTGACTTTATGCAAGGGAAGCTTGCCAGCACCGAGAACCTTGCCATTGCCATATGGCATCAGCTCGAAAAGCCAATCCGCGAAGCAGGAGCACAGCTTCACTGTGTTAAGGTAAAAGAAACCGAAAATAATTTTGTTGAATATTACGGAGATTAAACTATGGAAGTAATCAACCACGACGCATCAATTAATGAAGATGAAGGGTACAGCAGAATAGAAAGATGGAATCCCGAAACAACCGATAAGTTGGCCTATCACTATAAGGAAATTCTATCGTTGATTGGCGAGGATGTAAACCGCGAGGGTTTGCAACAAACCCCCATCAGGGTGGCTAAAGCCATCCAGTTTCTAATGCATGGCTATAACATCGATCCCCATGCACTTATCAGGAGTGCCAAATTCCACGAGGAGTACAAGCAGATGGTACTGGTGAAAGATATAGAGCTATACTCAATGTGCGAGCACCACATGATACCCTTTTACGGGAAGGCTCACGTAGCCTACATACCTAACGGCTACATCACTGGATTGAGCAAAGTTGCCAGGGTTGTTGATGCTTACGCCCGTAGGTTACAGGTTCAGGAACGGCTAACGGTACAAATTCGCGATTGTTTACAGGAGACCCTGAATCCGCTTGGTGTGGCTGTTGTTATTGAAGCAGCCCATATGTGCATGCAGATGCGTGGAATACAGAAGCAGAACTCCGTTACCACTACATCAGCCTTTACAGGGGCATTTCTGACCCATAATGAAACTCGCGAAGAGTTCATTCACCTGATTGGGACTAAACTTCATTAATAATATCCATGAGTACAGAAAAGGGTGCTTCAAACTTCTGAAACACCCTTCCCCTTTGTTACGATTAGCCTAATTCCTCTGCTCAACCTTTAATCCTTTGGGATCCTTTGTTCCAATTTCTCTATCGCCCCCCTCATCGTCTTTATCTTTCTTGCGCATCTTAAAATATAAATCAACCAAATCGAACTTGTAGGTTGCTGCAAACTGAAAGCTGCGGAATCGCGATTTGGTATCTTCATCATTCTGGCGATATATGTCAACAACGCCCAAATCGTAACGCAGATCTAAACCCCAAATGCCATCTTTGGTAGGGTATTCGGCTCCACAGCCTAATGAAAACCCCCAATCAAAGCGTGTCCAATGGTAATCGTCATAAACAAAACCATCCTGATACACAACTTTTCCATCTCCAATCCTGGTGGTAGAGTAAACGCCCCCATTTGCATATACCCTTCTTAATCCTAAAAAGCTGAAAGTATATTTGGCAAGCAGAGGTATTTGAATGGAAGGCATACGTTTTACCTCCTCATAGGTATCGGAAACCCCTTTAGTCCCTTTTGAAATGAAATTCAGCTCAGTTTGAATTGAAAACCTATTTGTAAACCCAAAATCGCCAACAATCCCAAATTGGTATCCAACCCTGTTTTTCGTTTCAAAGTTGCTATATGACCATTGACTAAATTTCGATAAATTCATCCCGACCTTAGGCCCAACATATATAAACCCAACATCGTGGCCAAACACCTTAAACAGCTGAGCATTAACCGCTGAGGCCGATAGCACTATAACGGCTATTGAAATTAGTATTCGTTTCATAATTTTATGGTTATGTTTATACAAGATTAATACAAAAAAACTTAATATCAAACTATTTGTAAAATTTTTTAAGACCTATTGACTGGTATTATTTTTACCATTAACTTGCAAGAGCCAAACCATAAAAGATGGGCATTAACATTATTGAGAAGACATTACATCATCGCCTTTTTCGTGAGGTTAATGCCCATTTGGGTAACTATATTTCGTTTAACAGGAACTGCACTGTTGAAACAGTTGAACAAACTTTTTTCCCTGGCTCAAAACTTCTTGCCATAAAAGACTACAATTGCATTCCTGTTTCAAGTTTGATGGTTGTTGACAATGGTGTACAAACCTTCCTTTTAAGTGGCGCAGCTCAATGGGAAAGCATACTGAAAAATGTAAGCATAAACCTCAACATAAAAAATGTACTGGAATACCTCAAGCTATACTATTCAACATATACATTACCCTACAATCATCAAAGAATAGTTGAATCAATTGACGATATAGATTTTACAGAGTTCCCTAAATCTACTCTGTTTGAGGATATTAGCCAACAAATTCAGATTCCGGTAGTTATAAGCTCAAATGACCAGTTCACAATTTACTGTTATATTACTGCTGAGCAATCGCTCTCTGATGCGGCATTCAAAGTATTTACTAATGGTAAAGTGGTGCTGCTCGAAAAAAAGATTGTTTTAAGCAGCTTACCCATTGGCGAAATGGTAGTTGATTTGTAGTTGCTTATAGAATTGCAGGAATGTAACCTATAGCTTTACAATTTAAAGCTTTAATAGCTAAAAATGGCAAAAATGCTTTACATTTGCCACCTGTAAACAATATCCTTTAACTATGAAAGCTTATGTTTTTCCGGGGCAAGGTGCCCAGTTTGTTGGCATGGGTAAGGATTTGTACGATAATTCACCCATAGCCAAGGAACTCTTTGAAAATGCAAATCAAATTTTAGGATTTAGAATAACCGATTTAATGTTTGCAGGCACTGACGAAGATTTAAAGCAAACCAAGGTTACGCAACCAGCAATTTTTCTACATTCTGTCATTCTTGCCAAAGTTTTAGGCAATGATTTTAAACCCGATATGGTAGCAGGGCATTCATTGGGTGAGTTTTCGGCATTGGTTGCAGCAGGAGCATTAAGCTTCGACGATGGGCTACGGCTTGTGTCGGCACGAGCTATGGCCATGCAAAAGGCGTGTGAGCTTGAACCATCAACCATGGCTGCAGTGCTGGGACTGGACGATATGAAGGTTGAAGAAATTTGCGCCTCTATTAATGAGGTAGTTGTTGCAGCCAACTACAACTGCCCCGGACAACTTGTTATTTCGGGCTCTGTTAAAGGTATCGATATGGCTTGCGAAAAGTTGAAAGAAGCAGGTGCAAAAAGAGCGCTCAAACTTGCTGTAAGCGGTGCATTCCATTCACCATTCATGGAACCAGCACGTCAGGAACTTGAAGCAGCTATAAACTCAACACCATTTAGCAAACCCATTTGTCCGATATACCAAAATGTAACCGCCAAACCCACAACAAATCCCGAAGAGATCAAAACAAACCTTATTGCTCAGCTAACATCACCTGTTAGATGGACCCAAACCGTTCAGAATATGATTGCCGACGGAGCAACCGAATTTGTTGAGCTGGGTCCGGGCAACGTGTTGCAAGGCTTAATAAAAAAAGTAAACAAGGATGTAGCAGCCGAAAGCAAGCAAAGCTTATAGCAACGAAAAACGCCCAAACGGGCGTTTTTTTGGTTAATTTTTTTTGAAACGCTAAGATAAGAAAAAGTTAAAGGTTAAAAGATAAAGGGGTTGAGGTTTGAGGTTCAAAGTTCAAGGTTCAAGGCTTGCCCTGAGTGAAATCGAAGGATTCAAAATTCCAGATTCCAGATTCCAGATTCCAGATTACGAATTACGAATTAAAGATTCCTTTTTTCGAACAACGAACAACGAACAACGAACAACGAACAACGAACAACGAACAACGAACAACGAACAACGAACAACCATTATGCCATCAACCGCCAACCATCAACTATTCTCCCGAACAACGAACAGAACGAGTTAAAAGTTAAATGTTAAAAGCTTGCCCTGAGCCTGCCGAAGGGTTAAAAGACATCAAACTCATCAATCTAATCAACCGTGAAACGTGAATCGTGAACCGTGAACCGTTAACCTTGAACTTTGAACCTTGAACCGTCAACCGTCAACCATCAACTTCAA
>DFYV01000026.1:0-11095 GCA_002383425.1 Bacteroidales bacterium UBA4073
TAAACGCAGAGTTACGCAGAGTTTTTCGCAGAGAACCGCAGAGTTAGTATTTATTAACAATTCTTCTGACGCCATCTGTAAGTTTTATAACATTTAACTTGTGGCGTCCCTTCGGGACTTTAGTAAGGGTTTTTGTTTGCTTCTGTTGCCCACGACAACAGTCGTGGGTTATACTCTTAAGTCCCTTCGGGACTTTATTAACAATACTTCTTTACATTTAGCCATTTTTTGTTTTCTGTTATTTTCATTTACTTTTATTCCTCTGTGTTTCTCTGCGCCTTCTCTGTGTTCTCTGCGGTTAAATTTTTATTGCTCAGAAGAAAATTACGTCAATTTATTTTACGATTAAAACTTTGTAAAATATTGATTCTCAAGCATGGGTCAGGAGTTCTGAATTTATTCAACGGGTTTCAAACTTGTTAGCAGTGAAATAGAAGATAACGAAATTATATCAACCTATTCCAATGCAAATTACACTCTCAAAATTTCAACGGAAAAAGCGAGATAAAAGCGATTATTCTTGATTGAAGATTGTTTTAGTATTAAATATGACTTTGCAGGAGGTATAATTTTTGAAATTCAAAAACATCATAGTCCCAATGCACCAAATTTACAAACTATACAACCCTCTGTTTTACCCCAAAACCTTGTAGCCAATTATAAATTTAGCCAAGAATTGGCAGAAACATTTTATGCAGGACTTACAATTAAGGAAAAATAAATTAACAGTTGAAGAAACTATTTTAAAACCTCATTCAAATAAGCGATTTATGTTTCGTTGGATAACCAACAATAAAAGCATTCTTCAAGAACATCTAAAAATTGTCTTCAATAAGTCAGACATTGATTTAAGCAGTTTCTAGGTTGAAGGAATATTCATCATTAACACACCAACTTTTTATATGTTCAATGGCGAATACAAAGCGATAGTATTGAAACAATTTGGTGATTTTATTGACGGCAAATATGAATATCCCGACCTATACATAATTGACGGAGATGACGAAGAAGAAAGTTTTATGATGATAAAGCACCCATATTTCAAAAATCCTTTAATATTAACAGACGAAACATTTAACGAATAAAAAAAGCGGTTCTGCCTTGTTAAATGATTTACTTTTTATATCTTTGCAGTGAGTTTTAACCTCACTTTATGGCTATAAGAGATAAAAATATATCATTTCAGGCATCCAACCTGCTTGACAAGCTGATTGAAACCAAGCAGTTGTGTTTCAGTATTGACAAGGCGTATCAACTTTTGCCGAACTCAAATGCTGATGCTGTTAAGCGTTTGTTGAGCGATATGGCAAAGCGTGGCTTGCTTATGCGTGTAAAGGACGGACTTTACTATGTCATTCCCTTTGAGCAAGACCCCGAAACCTTTATGCCCGACTGGCATTTACTTTCACAATATTTGGTTGGCGATGCTGAATATTACATCGGCTACTTTTCCGCATTGCAAATTCACAGTTTGACAACGCAACCGCATTTGAAAGAACAAATTGTTGTGAACAAACAAATCAAGCCTTCTAATCTTTTAATAAAAGATGTTCCTTTTCAATTTATCTATCATAACGAAGCACATTTTTTCGGCAACAAAAAAACGTGGATTGATAGTTTTAATAAAGTGCAATGTTCCGATTTGGAGAAAACATTTATTGATTGCCTTTTCAAACCGCAATACGCAGGTGGAATAACAGAAATTGCCAAAGCCATTCATAAATCAAAAGACAAAATTGATTATCCGAAGTTGTTGGATTACGCCAAACGCTTCAATTCGCAAGCAGTCATTAAACGATTAGGATTTCTGCTAGAACTATTGGAGATTGAAAATCCTGTTATTGATAAACTGCAAAAGTTGCGAA
This sequence comes from Bacteroidales bacterium UBA4073, assembly GCA_002383425.1. Lineage (GTDB taxonomy): Bacteria > Bacteroidota > Bacteroidia > Bacteroidales > Tenuifilaceae > Tenuifilum. The sequence continues at coordinate 1,866 of DFYV01000026.1, forward strand.
CCAATTCTTTTGTGCCGTTAGAACCGTCCTATCCGAAAAAAGGAAAAACTATTTTCCGTTGGGCAATTCAGCAAAACCTTGACAACAATTCAATTCTTTCACCCATTTACAGCTAAGTATGATTGAACCAAAAGAGATAAATAAAGTAGCAGCAACAAACCGAGTTAGCGACAGACAAATTGAGAAAGATTATGTGTTGTCTTGGGTGCTGTTTGCCATTTCAAAAAATAAAATTTTAAGCAAGGCATTAGTATTCAAAGGCGGAACGGTTTTGAAGAAAGCGTATTTTGAAGATTACCGTTTTTCGGAAGATTTGGATTTTACGTTGATTGATGAGAGTGTTACGAACGAACAGATTTTAGCAGAGTTCAATAAGCTGTTTGATTTCATCAAAGAAGAAGCAAATATGGATATGCGTATTGACCCAAAGAAATGGACAATTCACGAAACAGGCAGTCTACAGTTTTACATTGATTACGTTGCTTCTCTACAAGGAAATATGGGAAACCGTGATTTGAAAATTGACATTACGAGAGGCGAGATTTTAGAAACAGATATTGAACACCGAAACATTTACCGCAACTATTCCGATCTTGATGAAGATTTTAAACTGCAATGTTATTCACTTGCCGAAGTACTGATTGAGAAAATGACCGCTTTAATGGGAAGAACCGAGCCGAGAGATTTATACGACTTTTGGTATCTGACAGAAATAAAACGGTTGGACGTTGCTGAACACATTTATTCATTCAATAACAAAGCTGAACATAAAAAACACAACCCGAAAAAGTTTATGGAAAAAGTATTGAGTAAAGAAGCTGCTTTCAAACGAGATTGGGAAAGGAAATTGGCTTCACAAATTCACGACATACCCGAATACGCAGAAGTTTTTAGAAGAGTAAAAAGACAATTTAAACGACTTGACAAAGACACGGAAAACCTTAACAGTAGAGCGACTTGACACTGACGGACGAAGAACCACTGCTTATAACACGGGTTTTGCGTCAGGCGGGGTGACGTGCAAACTTGGAACTTTGTGTCCCGCCTTGCGGGATTCAGTGCTTATTGACGGTTTTGTGCTCCGAAACCCGCTCGAACGCAAAGCCCGAAACCGTTTTAAACACTCCTTCTTTTATTACATTCTATAACTATAAATATATATTTCGACGAAATTATTCTCAATACAAATTAAATTGATAACAAACTATCACTTTTTTTTTCTTTTTTCTGAAAGAACAAAAGAAATATTTTGTAAACTTGTAGTGATTATTGTAGCAATAATATCTTTTGAGTTTTTTACTAAAAACGAATAAATTATAGACCATGAAACAAACACCCATCCCCTACGAGGTTGTCAGGCAGAAAATTCAAGAATCTAAAATACCGAATGTTGGTAAAGCTTCGATTCGTGAACTGGTTAGTCTGGTAAATGAAATTGAAAAGGCTACAGGGTTAAAGTATGTCAGGATGGAAATGGGTGTACCCGGCCTTGAACCTTCACATATAGGAATTGATGCCGAAATTGAAGCGTTGAAAAGAGGTGTTGCCTCAAAGTATCCCATGATTGATGGCGTTCCAGAACTTAAAAAGGAGATAGCAAGATTTGTTAAGAACTTTGCAAACATCGATGTTGATGAGCAGGGTTGCATTCCAACCGTTGGCTCCATGCAGGGCGCAATGGCTGCCTTTCTGGTGGTAAACCGTTGTAAAGCGTCAAAAGATACCATCCTTTTTATCGATCCCGGCTTCCCGGTCCAAAAACAGCAGCTAAAGATTCTTGGCATGAACTATGAAACCTTTGATGTTTACAGCTACCGTGGCGATAAGCTACGCGACAAACTTGAATCATACCTCAAAAAAGGAAACATATCAGCAATACTGTACTCCAACCCCAACAACCCCTCTTGGATTTGTTTCAGCGAGAAGGAATTACAAATCGTTGGCGAATTGGCCACTGCCTATGATGCCATAGTCATTGAGGATCTGGCATACTTTGCCATGGATTTCCGCAAGGATTTGTCCAAACCCGGTCAACCTCCTTACCAACCAACGGTTGCCAATTACACCGATAATTGGATAATGCTAATCTCCAGTTCAAAAGCATTCTCATACGCAGGGCAGCGCATTGGTTCAATGGTAATCAGTAACAGCCTATACAAGCGACGTTACCCTGACCTTAAACGCTTTTTTACCTCCGATGAATTTGGCTACGCCATGCTTTACGGGGCAGTTTACTCACTCTCGTCGGGGGTATGTCACTCAACCCAGTATGGTTTTGCTGCCATGCTCAAAGCCGCCAACGACGGAATCTTCAACTTTGTTGAACCAATTCGGGAATACGGCGAAAAAGCCAGAATAATGAAAAAAATATTTACCGACAATGGCTTTACCATAGTTTACAACATGGATGAGGATAAACCCCTTGCCGATGGATTTTACTTCACCATTTCGTACCCTGGTTTTACGGGAGAACAGCTCATTGAAGAGCTTCTATACTATGGGGTAAGCGCCATTTCGCTGGCCATTACAGGCAGCGAGCGGACCGAAGGGCTACGTGCCTGTGTTTCGCAAGTACAGCGCAGCCAATTTGCCGATCTGGAGTATCGCCTAAAGCAATTTAATGACGATCATAAATACAACTAAATATAAACCAAATAGTTAAACACAAATCAAATTTTGACCGATATGGCAAAAGTAAAAGGAGCAATTGTGGTTGATGTAGAGAAATGTAAAGGATGTAGCCTTTGCGTGGTTGCCTGCCCGTTTAAAGTTATAGAACTGGCTAAGGAGGTAAACAGCAAAGGTTACAACTACGCCTACATGGCCAACCCCGAAGCCTGTACAGGCTGCGTAAACTGTGCGCTGGTTTGTCCCGATACTGTAATTAACGTTTACATGGTAAAATCGGAAGTAAAGGTTTAAAGCATGTTTTAACAACAAAAAATCATTAAAGAAAATGGCAGAACTTAGATTAATGAAAGGGAATGAGGCCATAGCCGAAGCCGCCATTCGATGTGGTTGCGATGGTTATTTTGGCTACCCCATAACCCCACAATCCGAAGTGATTGAAGCCCTAATGGCACGCAAGCCATGGGAAGAGACCGGAATGGTTGTTCTACAGGCCGAAAGCGAGGTTGCTGCAATAAATATGGTATATGGTGGAGCCGGCAGTGGGAAAAAAGTAATGACCTCATCATCCAGCCCCGGTATTAGCCTGATGCAGGAAGGTATTTCTTACATAGCAGGAGCTGAACTTCCCTGCTTAATCGTAAACGTAGTTCGTGGTGGTCCTGGACTAGGTACAATTCAACCTGCACAAAGCGATTATTTTCAGGCAGTAAAAGGAGGTGGGCATGGCGATTACTATCTTATTGTTCTTGCACCAGCCTCCGTACAAGAAATGTACGACTTTGTGGACCTTGGATTTGAACTTGCCTTTAAGTATCGTAACCCTGCCATGATTCTTTCCGATGGTGTAATTGGGCAGATGATGGAGAAGGTTCAGATTGGCTCTTATAAGCCTCGCATGACCGATGAAGAAATTATTGCTAAATACGGCTCATGGGCTACCACCGGTAAAACACCCAATAGACCACGCAATATTGTAACCTCACTCGATCTCGATCCAAACAGTCAGGAAAAATTCAACCTGAAATTACAAAAAAAATACCGCGAGATTGAAGAAAAAGAGGTGCGTTTTGAGAAAATTGCCTGCGACGATGCCGAGTACCTATTTGTTGCATACGGATCATCGAGCCGTATTTGCCAAAAAGCAGTAGATTTAGCCCGTGAAAAAGGCATAAAAGCTGGGTTACTGCGCCCCATTACCCTATACCCCTACCCAACCAAGGCTATTCAATCCCTACTGGGCCAGCTAAAAGGCATACTAACAGTTGAAATGAGTGCTGGTCAAATGATTGAAGATGTTCGACTTGCTGTTGAAGGGAAAGTTAAGGTTGATCACTACGGCCGTATGGGAGGGGTTATTCCTACCCCTAACGAGGTGGTAAAAGCATTAGAAGAAAAAATTATTAAAAGCTAAAAAGATGGATACTAAGGATATAATCAAGGAGGAGAATCTGGTTTACTCTAAAACCAAACTCTTAACCGATAATATTATGCACTACTGTCCGGGTTGCACCCATGGCGTAGTTCATAAGTTAATTGCTGAAGTAATAGACGAGTTAGGCATACAGGATAAAACTATTGGCATTGCCCCTGTTGGATGTTCAGTACTTGCCTACAACTATATTGATATCGATTGGCAAGAGGCTGCTCATGGACGTGCACCTGCCCTTGCCACTGCCATCAATCGCCTGTATCCCAATAAGTATGTTTTCACCTATCAAGGTGATGGTGACCTTGCATCAATTGGGACTGCCGAAATTATTCACGCCTGTAACCGGGGTGAAAATATCGCAATATTTTTCATCAACAACGGCATATACGGTATGACTGGTGGACAAATGGCCCCCACCTCGCTATTAGATATGTCAACATCAACAACTCCTTACGGTCGTAAGGTTGAACTTAATGGTTACCCCTTAAAGATAACCGATCTTATAGCCCAACTCCCCGGCACCTGTTACGTAACCCGGCAAGCAGGGCATACCCCTGGAGCCGTTCGCAAGTTGAAAAAAGCCATTACAAAAGCTTTTGAAAACACAGGGAAACGTAAAGGAACATCATTCATAGAGGTGGTTTCAACATGTAATTCAGGATGGAAACTATCGCCAGTAGAAGCAAATGAGTGGATGGTTGAGCACATGTTCCCCTACTATCCGCTTGGCGATTTGAAAAATCAGTAATAGTTAATCATCTTAAAACAGAAAAAAATGACCGAAGAAATCATCATAGCCGGTTTTGGGGGGCAAGGTGTACTATCGATGGGTAAAATTCTTGCCTATTCAGGTATAATGCAGGATCAGGAGGTAGCCTGGATGCCATCGTATGGTCCAGAGATGCGCGGTGGCACAGCCAATGTTACGGTTATTATCAGCGACTCACGCATTAGCTCCCCTATTCTTCAGGAATTCGATACTGCCATTATACTCAACCAGCAATCGTTAGATAAATTTGAGAAGATGGTAAAACCTGGAGGTACCTTAATATACGACCCCAATGGCATTACCCGCCATCCACAACGTACCGATATCAACATTTACAGGGTTGAAGCCGTGGAGGAGGCTACTCGTTTTGAAAATTCCAAAACCTTCAATATGATTGTTTTGGGGGCATTCCTAAAGATAAAACCCATAGTTAAACTTGAAAATGTGGTTAAAGGCCTTGAAAAGTCTCTACCTCAACGCCACCATCACCTGATACCCATGAACCAGGAAGCCATTAAAAGGGGAATGGAAATTGTAAAAAAGGTTAACTAAAGTAAAATAAGATAGTGAATATAAAAAGCAGCCTGACTAAAGAAAGTCAGGCTGTTTTTTTACTTATAGGGTTCCGAAGCCCGTTTTAGTATTTTTTCTACCTTATCGGGAGTGATATTTTTGTTTTCGCCTAATATCCATCCCCTGGCTCTAAATCGTTCAACTATTGTTTTAGTATTATTGAAGGTAATACCATGTTCAGGGAGTCGGGTTTTAAGTCCCAAATTTCTGAAGAATTTTTCGGTTTCATCAATAGCGCGTTCGGCAGTTAAATCTTTTGCCGATAGGTTCCATACCCTACTGCCGTACTGTAACAGTTTATCTTTTTTAAAGTCAACCATTTCGGTTAGCAATGCAGGGTAAACTATGGCCAAAGTAACGCCATGGTCAAGCCCAAAGAGAGCTGTAAGCTCATGACCAATCATGTGGGTAGCCCAATCGGTTGGAACGCCTGTTGAAATCAACCCATTCAAAGCCATTGTGCAACTCCATATAAAATTTGCTCTTAAATCATAGTCGAAGGGATTTTCGAGAGTTTTTGGCCCAACCTCAATAAGGGTTTGAAGAATACCCTCGGCAAACCTATCCTGAATAGGTGAATTTGATGGGTATGTAAGGTACTGCTCAAGTACATGAGCAAATGCGTCCACAACCCCATTGGCCACCTGATGTTTGGGTAAGGAATAGGTAAAAGTGGGATCGAGCACTGAAAACTTAGGGAAAACGGCAGGACTGCCGAACGAAAATTTTTCATTTGTGGCTACTCTGCTAATAACGGCTCCAGAATTCATCTCGGATCCGGTAGCAGGTAGGGTTAAAACTGTACCAAACGGGATGGCTTTTTCTACTTTAATTCCTTTAGCAACTATATCCCAGGGTTCACCCTCAAAGGGAATGGATGCCACAATAAACTTTGTACCATCAATTACCGAACCGCCACCCACGGCGAGTACAAAATCGACCTTGTTTTGCCGGGCAAGCTCTACGGCATTTATAAGGGTTTCGTATCGGGGATTAGGCTCAATTCCACCAAACTCTATCACTTTTTTCCCCGCTAAAGCATTGATAACCTTTTCGTAAACGCCGTTACGTTTAATACTACCCCCACCGTATGTCAGTAGTATTGAACTAAAAGGGGAAATCTCCTGTGAAAGCCTATCGATCTGCCCTTCACCAAAAAAAATTTTAACCGGATTGTAAAACTCAAAATTCTTCATAAACCTGTTTTTTTAATAAACAACGCATAAAGTTAGAAGTTAAAAATTAGAAATTAGAATGTTTAGTTTTTCCTTTAAAACTATTCGTCTTCTAATTTTTACCTACTGATTTCTGCTTTCTCCCTTTAAATTTCATTTTACATGGAACTACTGGGCCTAACTACATTACCTGAATTGCTCGCTGAATATCAGTAACTATCGAATCTTCCTCGTTACTGTACTCCCTCTTGACTTCCAGAAGGAGGTTATCCTCATCGGCGCCTGTAAACTGAACAAAATCAAATTCAGGGATTGAAGTGCTCAGGAACTCGAATAAATCCTCATCCGAAAGATATTCAAAACCGCCAAGGGCATTATACCTGAGTACTGTAACCAGTGCATTTTCATCGGCAGCTACTATGCTTTTGGCAAGACGTTCCGATAAATAATTTTTGACTTTGCTTTTGGAAACCTGAACTCTCTTCATGGGATTGGTACTTTTAGCGGTTTAACAAATTTTGAATGGCTAAAGCGATGCGGTAAATTCAAATTTAAGTATTTTACGAAAGTTTATAGAAAGTAGTTACTATTTCACTTAATTTGTTTCAATTTTAAGTTTTAAGTAGATTATGAACAGTTTTACTGCTGAAATCAATCCCCAAATTGAGGAAACATGGAAGAACGTACTGAACAAAGAGTTCCAAAAGGAGTATTTCATCAAGCTCAAACAATTCCTGATAGAGGAAAAGAAGAGGTATATGGTTTACCCTCCAGGGTCACAGATTTTTGCAGCATTCAACCAAACGCCATTCAATAAGGTAAAAGTGGTGATACTGGGACAGGATCCCTATCATGGGCAGGGACAAGCCCATGGGTTGTGTTTTTCGGTTCCCAAAGGAGTACCTATGCCTCCATCGCTTCAGAATATTTTTAAAGAGCTCAACAGCGATTTAGGTTTACCGATACCTACGCATGGAAATTTGAAGAAATGGGCAGGGCAAGGGGTATTGCTTTTAAACGCAACCCTTACGGTAAGGGCAAATCAAGCCGGTTCACATCAAAATAAGGGCTGGGAAATATTTACCGATGCAACAATCAGATCACTATCGGACCAACGTAAAGGGTTAGTTTTTATGCTGTGGGGCAACTATGCCCAAGCAAAAGCAAGTATTATAGATAGCCGTAAACATTTCATTTTAACCGCCCCTCATCCCTCTCCCCTCTCGGCAAGTAGAGGTTTTTTTGGGTGTAAGCATTTTTCTAAAACCAATAGGCTACTTTTATCAGTTGGAAAAGAACCCATCGACTGGTCATTAGATTAAATTACATGTGAGTTTTGCTAAAACGTTCAATTTCCTGCAAGTATCTTGACCGAATCTCCGAAATCCTTTCCAGATTTGCCTTTAGGTCGTAAATTCTGATTACATCCTGAGGCCCATCAACTTTCCAGAAATACCCCAATGCGGCATCGAAAAACCGATTCGAAATGTTGTTTTTCACATTAACGGTAATAGTTTTAAAATCGTCCCATTTTAATTCTTGAGGAATCTCAATGTAATACTTATTGTCGCCTGCTAAATCGAGGTATATACCATCATCGAACTGTTCAACCAGAAAAGTTTTTTCAATGGTGATGATAGCCATATCATTAACCGGCTTACTTCTCCGGAAATCGATTCCATGGTCGGCGAGCATTTGCTGGATCCTTGGGATATCCTCGAAGCATCTGAAATTTTTTAATCTGATACAGTAGTACCGGTGATCTTCAAAATCGATATAACCGTAAGTACCTATGCAGGAATGCTTTTGGGTTCGGGAAATAGTTTGTAATGTACGAGCCAAAAACATATGATCGTATTCCCTGACCAGAATAAGGAAGATAGAGCGGGGAATAACATCGGTAGGTACATTTTTACCATAGTAACCCGGGTAAGGTTCATAGTTTTCAAGTACCATTGAGTTGGAGTAGATTTTTTCCGAAAGCGATTTTACCTTCTCCTCCTTTACTATTATACCACGGGTTTCGAGTATCTTAGCAATGCTTGTCATTGTATTGAATTTTTTCTCAATTTACAAAATAATATCAACCATGTCAAGTACTGATGGCGGATAGTTGTTCGTTGTTCGTTGTTCGTTGTTCGTTGCTCGTTGTTCGGAAAAAATAGTTGATGGTTGACGGTTGATGGTTGATGGTTGATGGTTGATATCTTTTGAATTTCGAATTACGAATTACGAATTACGAATTACGTTTTTTTACCTTTTACCTTTTACTTTTTACTTTTTACTTTTAACTTTTAACTTACATTGGGGCTTTGNNGATGGGTAACCCGTCAGGGGTTTCTTCCACGCAACACTTTTTGTCCTTTTTTGTGGTAATTTGTGGCGTTTTACGAAAGTTCAAAAAGTGTTGCTTCCACAGCCCCCGCTACGAAACCCCTGCCACCCATTAGCGGGAAAAGATTTTATGCCTTTTTTGTAGAGTATGGCTACTCAATGAACATGTATGGTTAATGGTTGATGGCAATTCGTTGTTCGTTGTTCGTTGTTCGTTGTTCGGAAAAATAGTTGATGGTTGATGGTTGATGGTTGACGGTTGATGGTTGATATCTTTTGAATTTCGAATTACGAATTACGAATTACGAATTACGCTTTT
>DFYV01000026.1:11166-36680 GCA_002383425.1 Bacteroidales bacterium UBA4073
GTTGACGGTTGATGGTTGATATCTTCTGAATTTCAAATTACGAATTACGAATTACGCTTTTTTTCCTTTTACTTTTAACTTTTAACTTTTAACTTTTAACTTTATTTTGAACCTCAAACATCTAAATGATTAACGTTTAACGGCTAACGGTTGTTCGTTGTTCGGAAAAAGGAATCTGAAATCTGAAATCTGAAATCTGGAATCTTATCTACCTAACACAACAAAATCGTTGTTTTTGGGAATAAAAAACCCCGAGGGCTACTCGAGGCTTTTGGCGGTCCGGACGGGGCTCGAACCCGCGACCCCATGCGTGACAGGCATGTATTCTAACCAGCTGAACTACCGGACCAGAATTTTTTAAACTTATCGGCTTTCCTCTTGAAAAGCGGTACAAATTTAATACCTTGTTTTCATTCATGCAACATTTGAACCGGATTTTTTTTCTTGAAAATACTGAAATTTACGCTTCCATACACCCTGCACTCCAAAAAGAAGTAATTATCGGAAAAATCATATTTACCGGCGTGTTCAAGAATAAACCATCCATCCTTGGCTAGTATGCTGGAATCAAGCACTTGCTTGGGGAGCATATCAATCCCTGGTAAATCGTAAGGGGGATCGGCAAAAATAATGTCGTACTCCTGGGTGCAACTTTTAAGGAAGCTGAAGGCATCACCTTTAATAGGAGTTAACCCTTTCAGATCAAGCTGTTTTACTGTATTACGAATGAACTGCCAATGATGGTAATCCTTCTCAACCGAATGGACCATAGCAGCACCCCGCGATATGAACTCGTAACCTATACTACCTGTACCAGAAAAAAGATCGAGTACTCTCAACCCTTCAAAATCGAAATGGTTGGCTATAATGTTAAATAAACTTTCCTTGGCGAAATCGGTAGTGGGGCGAGCACGAAAATTTTTTGGGGGATTAATAAGTCGACCTCTCAAACGTCCGGATACTACTCGCATGTAACCCCTAAGTTGAATAGCCTGAAGAACTCGGTTCTGAAACGAAGCAACTTGTACGAAAAAAACACTGGCTTGTAGAATTCTGCCTGATGCGACAATGAGTTGAAGTATTTGCCCAACTCATCGGGTAAGCCTACCATGAGCTCACCATTACCAGTAAGGTTTACATGAAGGGGGTCAGTCATTCCAACGTCAACCGATTTTGCCATAGCATAGGCGTAGTAAACAATGTCGGATGTAGCTTTGCAGGAGTACATATTCGCTGCTAAAAGTTCGCCATTACGGTGCAAAACAAGAATCAATTGTTGATGGTTAACATCGACCTGCAGGTAGGTCTTAGAATTTTGGCTATGAGGGATATGAACAAACGACTGCAATGAATGCGTAAAGTAAGTGTTACCATGCAGCATTCTCCACGCATTAATAAACTCACTGGGTGCAGCATAAACCATAAAACCCGATAGGTGTTTAAACTCTTTATACCCCAGCTCAAACGAATCGGGGATACTGTGAACCTGTTCTAAAACTTTCTTCGACAGGTTAGGATCAAAATATTCCGAGGGGATAAGGGTCAAGTATGGAAGATCGAATGCTGCGATAACATTTTTAAAGGTAGCCCTAAGCCAGGGTTTGTCTTCGATTAATTTGTCAAGGAAAGAGCGGTAATCAATACGATCGGCAGTAAAGCCGTTCCAGTCGGTATTAAAAAGGGCGATAAAGGTGTTTCGAATGGTATCCCTAACAGCATAAGAAAATCCATTCAGGGATACCTGAATGGATAATTCGTATGATGATGTTCGATCCCTATCGAAGGTTTCGTCTATGATGTCGAGTTTAAGCATTGCCAGTTTACTACTCCCAGTTCCCTGCGTTATTGGTAGCTTCAGTTAACGAACCAACCTTTAAGCCGGGGTACTTGTTGAGCTTTCTGGCAAGGTCGTCCATGTTGATAATCTCCTGACGGTCGAGGCCTTTAAGAATAACCTTGTTAGGTGCTTTACATTCAAAAACCTTAACGCTAACACCCGATTGAGTTTTTAGCTCGCTGGCAGCCATTTCAAACTGATCGCCTCCTGTAAAAGGAACAAAACGAAGCGAATCGTAGGGATACCCTTTAAGAATGGTATCGCGAACGGGTATCAGAATGGTATCGCGGAAAACCCTCTTTTGAATCACGGCAAGGGAGTCGTCTTCCGAACCAATCTGCTTCACCACTTTAAGTTGCCCATACTTCATGAAATCAATGAGGGTATCGAAACTACCGGTGTACTTACCAAAACGGGAACGGTAAGCATCCTGAGCAGTTCTAATACTTTTCAAGCGCTCGATAGTCGCATTATACCGACGATTCTTTTCCTGTTCAAAACGGATTGGCTCCATTATACTATCATACAGAAAATAACCAAGTATCACTATGATAACTGCAAGAGCAATTTGAAAAAATGTTTTCATTTTACGTGTTTTGGTTTATGTTTGCATGCAAATTTAAAAACATCTTGTCAAATTCTAACTTAAATTTACAAAAAATATTGCATTGGTGTGATTAAAACTCATGTTATTAGAGAAATAGTGGGAAATCTGGGCTTTGCCCCAACAGCTGGACAGCTTGAAGCCATAAATGCCATATCGGAATTTACCGTTCAACCTACAGGGAATGATTGCATGATGCTGAAAGGGTACGCCGGGACTGGTAAAACTTCGCTGATAGCTGCTTATGTTAAAGCTCTAAACAAGTTTGGTATTAACTATCAGCTACTGGCGCCAACAGGAAGGGCTGCAAAGGTTTTGACCGAGTACACCGGTAATAATGCTTACACTATCCATAAGGCGATTTACAGGCAACAATCGAATACTGATGGGTTTGGTCGCTTTACCCTAAACTTCAATAAAAGTAAGAATACCATATTCATTGTAGATGAGGCCTCTATGATATCCAACCAGTCGTTCGACGATAGCGCATTTGGGTCGGGCAAGCTGCTTACCGATCTTATAAACTATGTAGGAATGGGGCAAGGATGCAAGCTGATGCTGGTTGGCGACACCGCTCAGCTTCCACCTGTTGGGCTGGATATCAGCCCAGCATTAAACCCTGCGAACCTTGAATCGTTTGGGTTGAACGTTAGGTTAGCATACCTAAATGAAGTGATTAGGCAACAATTCGATTCCGGGATTCTTCAAAATGCCACTACCATTCGCGAGCTCATCGATGCAAGAAAAATTGATTATCCCAGGTTAAATCTATCAGGATTAACCGATGTAAAAAGGATTTCGGCAGGTGATATTCTTGAATATTTAGCCGACGAGTACAGTAAAAATGGACATGAAGGGAACATTGTAATTTGCTACTCCAACAAGCGTGCAAACCGTTACAATCAGGGAATCAGATCAAGAATACTTTACCATGAGGAAGAACTAAGTATTGGTGACTACATTATGGTTGCCCGGAACAACTACTTTTGGGTTAACGATAGGCCGAACATAGGCTTTATTGCTAATGGTGAAATAGCCAGAGTTAAACGCATTGGCAAAAGAAATGATCTCTACGGATTTCGGTTTGCCGATGTAACCCTTGAATTGCCCGATTACGACTACGAAGAGTTTGACGCCAAGCTGATACTCGATTCCCTGTACATGGAGGGTCCATCGCTTGGAAGCGAAAACATGAAAAAACTTTACCAGGAAGTTATGGCCGATTACTTACACCTAAAAACCAAGAAGGCCCGGATGAAACAGCTACAAAACGACCCATTTTTCAATGCCTTACAGGCAAAATTTGCATACGCTGTAACCTGCCATAAAGCACAGGGTGGACAGTGGTCAACGGTTTTTATTGACCAGGGATTTTTTAATGATGAAATGCTTACTCATGATTATTTACGGTGGCTTTACACAGCATTTACAAGGGCTACAAAAAAGGTTTACTTAGTCAACTTCGACGAAAAATTCTTTTAGCAAATTGAAATTTCACAAGATAATTGGGTCAAATTCCAGAAAATCATTTATCCCGTAAGTGTTTGCAAACGGAGAAAATGCAAACTTTGATCATTATTTTGTAGAAATAATACTGAGCCCCGTTTTATTCTGTTATAATAAATTAAGAACTTCCATTTTAATAGCAATATTTACCGCGTTGAAAATCAACTTTAAGGGATCTTAAATGCATAAACCCTTATGAGGTTCGTTCTTGAAGTAAATATATGTATGAAAATAGATTAATTTCGTTAGTTTTCGCAAACCTAATTTCTACGGGGTTAATCAACCAATTATATAAAAAAGATGGATACATTATTCTATTACACCTCTAAACCAGTATAGGTAAGGAGTTCTGACCATGCTATTTTTTTTCAGAATCCTAACTATCGGGCATGTTCCCATATTTTCAAATCTATGCAATCGATCCTTGCCCTATTATCCTCCAGTTGTACAACCACACCCGAATGCACCTTGCCCATCATACAATGTGTTGGTAAAAATTTCACCGTTTGTCCGACATCTGGCAGTTTACCCATAATAATTCCTTGAAATGACAAAATCATACATACCCCCATGAATATTATCTCTTTATTGGTATTTTCCTGCCTGTCAGGTCCGGTTACCCAAACATCAGCCAGTCCGTGATCAACACTGATTACCCGAGCAAAGTGGGTTATAGGACAACCCAAAGGACGGTATCGAATCAGCATATCCTTCTCTAACTTAAGCGGAGAAAAGCTAACAAGTGTTTCCCTGCAGGATATCTCTCCCGGTAATGGATTGAGGCAGAAATCTGCCTTGCAATGGTCTATCAGTCCTATGAACCTGTTCATCTCATCCTGCATACCGGAAAAAATTAGCTGTTCTAATTTTGAACGATTCTCCCTGAACCTGTTCTGTTCCAGTACCCTGCATTTATTCAGCTGAACCTGTCCTTCCATTAGGGCAGAAGCAAAATTTTCACAACTTTGGAATCCGCATATGCCACAGTTAAATCCTGGCAATAGCTGTAATATTAAATTGTGTTTTTCCATCTTTTAAACTATTTCATTCCCCGACATACTCTTCCACACCAGTGATATGCCGTAACACACCCCTGTGATATTTTTTATTGATTCGTTTTTCGCCCACACAAAGAGTGCATATAGCAAAAGGAGCATTATGCCTAAGCTGTTCATCCAAATAATCGAAAGAGAGGGGTTTGCAAAAACAGGAGGCAAGTTCGGTTGATCCTTTTCCAGTTAGTCCGTTTGTTTCAATTATCCTGCACGATGGATTCATCTCAAGTATTCGCTCGCGGAATATTTCTCTTTCAGCCTGTGAGATTATATCACCTTTGGTTATTGCAACCACATCTGCCGTACTCAAAAAAGGTCCTACCTTTAAGGGTGTATTTGGACCTGTTGTTGCATCAATCACGCAAACCCCAAGGCTTCCTTGCGTATAAGGAGCACACCGATGACATAGCCCTGCCGTTTCCACAATGAGGATATCAGAATGGTTTTTATTTGCAAATTCAATCATTTCACCAAGGTTGAAAATAGTGAAATGGTCAGGACACATATCCTTTGCAAGCCCCAACATTGTTGGAATACCTGTTTTAGCAAATCGGACATGGTCTTCCGTATAGAGGCAATCTATTTTTACTACTGAAATATTTTTGTTCTGTTCCTTCAGGTGTCTTACTGTATTTAACAGTACTGCAGTTTTTCCTGATCCGGGTGTGCCTGCTACTATTATGACATTCATGTTAGTATTTTTTTGTTATTTATTACTTTATGATTTATCTGAAACTATCCGCTGGTTGAAACTGGCGTAATGGATAAGACAGAGAGGTTGCATAAACGCTTTATCCATGCCGTTCGCACGAGTAAACTAACCAAAGATTTTTAAAGTGTTCATCAAAACCCGTCTCCTGCAGTAACCACATTGCGTGCGAAAATTTCTGCAGCACTGATCACTGCTCCTGACCTTACCATTTCCCTGAGTCTTAACAAATCCCTGTCGATTTGATTCAGTTTGACACACATGGCAGATTCCTCCTCCGTTGTAGTTATGATTTTTTCCACTCCCCCGTTTTTCATTACAATCCTTCGTTGTGTTGACAGGGCCAGCAGCGGATCATGAGTGACAACCAAAATAATTTTACCGCTTCCTGACAAAAGCTTCATAGCCTCATGTTTTTTGATACCTGCATTTTCAATCTCATCAATTAAAACCACTGGCGAATCACTGACAAATGCCACATCAGCCACCATCAGCGATCGGCTTTGCCCCCCGCTTAATACAGTCAGGTTACTATCCTTTGAAATCGGCTCACCAGTTAGCTGGTTAGCATAAAAGATAACCTTTTCCGACAGGCCTGTGTCTTTTCCCCTGCATTTAAGGTGCAGTTTCAAAAAATCCTCAACGGACATATCAGCCAAAAAATTCATATTTTGTGATAGCCGTGCAATAAGTTTCTTTTTAGGATCGTAGCGGAGTCCTGCATCCGGAACTGCATCATTTATCAGTATTTTTCTTTGAGTTGGAGTATCGGAACAGGCAAGCTGTTCAATATCCTCAATCAGGGCGCTTTTACCACTGCCTGTGGGACCAACGATACCCACGATCTCCCCTTGATAAATATCGATTCGTTCAAACTTTTCATTAATGCCCGCCCTATTTTTGCCTGGCAGAATAGAAATACTCTTAATCATCTTTTTTTTGGTAAAGATACTGGCCGTAGGCAGAGTATAAAACCGCTAAAAGACGTAAAAAATGATACGTTATTATACGTATGCGATGATGTTCATATCTTAAAATAAACGTTTTTTATGGCAAAAATTACCAGGCCTGCTGTGTTTTTCGATCCTGTTTTCAGAAGAAGGTTCTCGCGGTGTTTATCAACAGTTCTTTTGCTGATAAAGAGTTTTTCAGCAATTTCGGTATTGGACATTCCTTTACAAATAAGTTCCAGAACCTCAATTTCGCGTTTAGTAATATCAATGTTTTCAGCTTTATGAGAGTGACTCTTTTCACAGGCAAAACGGGTTATGACCGATTGCACGATCTCAGGCGAAAAATAGTTTCTCCCTTCCCACACATCTGAGATTGCCTTTTTAACCTCATTGAATTTTGAATTCTTTAGCAGGAATCCCGATGCACCTGCATCGATCATGCTGGCATAATAGTTCTCTTCAGAATACATAGAGAGAGCGATGATCTTCATTTCCGGTAAAATTTCAAGAGCATGCCGGGTAGCTTCTATGCCGTTCATGACAGGCATTTCGATATCCAGTAAAGCAATATCTGCAGGATTCTCCTGTAAGCCTGAAATAAACTGCTCCCCATTTTCCGCCTCGAATATCTCTTCAACAAAGTCAAGGCTTGAAAGCAAAAATTTCAGTCCCTCCCTGAAAAGAGCATGGTCATCGACTAGATATATTTTAAGTTTCTTCATTTCGTTTAAAAGGAATATGGATAACAATAGAAAACCCGCTGCCAGGAGCCGTATCAATATAAAGATAACCATCCAGAGATTTTACCCTCGACCTAACATTTTCGAGCCCCATGCCCCTTTGCTGTCCGTCCCTGATAATTTCTTCCAGGTTAAATCCCTTTCCGTCATCAGAATATACGACACTTAAAAAAGATGACTTCCCAAAAATTTTCAAGTTTATCATTTCCGGGTTTCCATGTTGCAGGCTGTTATTCAGAAGTTCGGTAATAATCCGGTAAATATTGATTTCCATGTCATAGAAAAACCTCTTATCGTCGATATCAGATTCCATGATAAATTTCACAGGTCTGTTTTCGAGAAGTTGTACAGCATATTTTTCAATAGCCTTTGTAAGCCCGTAGTTTTTCAGCAGGCGAGGGTTCAGGTGGTTGGAGATTTCCTTCAGGGTTAGAATAGCCTCATCAACCGCATCGCACGACTTTTCTATAATTTTCCTGTTATCAGGATCAATTTTATCAACTTCGGCAGCACTTATCATCATTTTTATTGACGAAAGTAGAGGGCCCAATCCGTCGTGTAAGTCGCGTGCTATAGTCTGCCTTGCCCTTTCCTCACCTCGAATAACAGCTGCAAGCAGGCGTGATTCACTAACCTTTCTCATCTTCTCAAGACGGTCTTGCAGGTTAAATATCTGCCTTATGAAAATAAGTCCAATAAGCATCAATAATGAGATTATTACACCAACCCAGGTATTTATCTCCTCTTTTGATACAATTTGAGTTTCCCAGAATAGGCTTGAAACCTCAAACAGCCGCCGGAAAGCCATCAACACAAAGCCCGTGGAGATAAGAATCCATGAAACATTATAGCGAGTTCTTTTGATCAGGCTAACTGCAACTATTGCAGCTGCAATCTGAAGGAACATGGATACCCATAAAGCAATTTGAAGTAACATGATTTTTTTTCAGCCTTAGATTTTCATTGCAAACGCAACTTTTTGGGAAACTCGTTTAAGGAGCGAAAGAAAAAAACTTATTTTTCAAAAACAAGAGAGAAAGATAAGTGCTTTACCTCATCGTTCCTGACGGTTAAGTAACCATTTTAGCCCCCTAAATATCACCATAAATAAGTAGCCAGATGGGACACCTAACACAAGAACAAAGTTATACAATTTCACAGATGCTGGAAAGGGGGTACAAAAAAATGAGTATGTTCCGAAAACCACGATGGCACGATAGCACGATAGAACGATAGCACGAAGGAACGAAGGAACGAAGGAACGAAGGCACGATAGAACAGAGGCAAAAATTATGAAAAGAAATGAATTAAAAAAATGCATGGGATGAAACAAACTCAGAAAAATACGTCCCGTCAAGGACGAAATAATAATTACAGCGATGAAATTTGTAATGTACCTAAAAGCAATATTTGAATTACGTAATGCCCAAATTTTCTACCAATATTAAGTCTCTACGGAATATTTCATTGTAAACTCGTGCCATCTCGCAATCGTGCTATCTCTAATTGATTTGCATGCAATGAAAGAGGCTTTTCGGAGGTGACTCAAAAATTGATATTACCAGGGTAATTGGGGTTTACAAGAGCGCCATTACCCTGAAAATTAAGCGTAATGCCAATGGGTGCAATGGCAATTACCGGTATGAGCTGACGCAGCGCAAAGCCCAGGAACACAAGCAGTTGAACCCCCATACCATGTGATGCAACTTGTGCCTTAATACCATTAGTCGGCCAATGAATTCAATTATTCTGTTAATCGGGATTAAAAATTTAGCCCGCACAAGTGATCAAAAGGGCTCGAACTATAAAACGTTCACTTCGCGTTCCAGCGCAATGCCAAACTGTTCCTTAACGGATTGCTCGATGGATGATGCTAACTCAAGTATTTCGTTTCCTGTAGCACCACCATAGTTTACTATCACCAGTGCTTGGTTCTGGTGTACTCCACACTTCCCAACCCGCTTGCCTTTCCATCCTAATTTTTCGATAAGCCAACCGGCAGGAATTTTATAAAACGATTCGGATACCTGAAAACCATTCAAATCGGCATGATTCGATTTGAGGGAAAGGTAAGTATCAGAGTCAACTATGGGGTTTTTAAAGAAACTCCCTGCATTTCCCAGCTGAGCCGGATCGGGTAATTTACTTTTACGGATGCCGATAACCGCCTTTCGCACATTCTTAACCGAAACCTCTCCAAGTTTTTCAACCTCCCCGGTAAGATTTCCATAATCCAGAACGAAATGGGGCTTTTTAGAAAGTTTAAACCAAACATGGGTAATAATAATTTTCCCTTTTAGCTCCTGCTTAAAAATACTATCCCGATACCCAAACCGGCACTCTGAGGCATTGAATTCTACAAGTTTACGGGACGAAATATCTATAGCTTCAACCTTACTAATTACATCTTTGGCCTCAACTCCATAAGCGCCAATATTTTGAATAGGCGAAGCGCCCACCAAACCCGGAATATACGAAAGGTTTTCTATTCCCCCCATGTTATTCTCGGCTGCAAATTCGGCAAACTTATCCCAAACAACCCCCGATCCTACCCTGAACACGTAGCTGTTTTCATCATCGCTTTGCTGCTGTATGCCTTGAATTGCAGGATTAACTACTACCCCCTCGATATTTCTGGTGAACAATACATTACTCCCACCACCAATAACAAAAATTGGCAACTTGTTGTAGGAAGCAAAATTTATAGCGTAAAGAATCTTTTCGACAGTATTGGCTTTTGCATAGTAACTTGCAGTTACATCAATTCCGAAAGTGTTGTAGGGCTTAAGTGATATATCTTTCTTAATTACAAACATATATCTATTGGTTAGCGATAACAAATATAACTTTTTTATGACAAATACTAATTTTTTGTAGCTTTACTGAAGTTAAACCATACATATATGAATCACCTCCGAAAAGTCTCTTTCATTACATGAGTCCAGTCAAAAAAGGCCAAAAGCAAACGCGTCATTGCGAGGAGGCACGACGAAGCAATCTGTTGCTCAAAGAGNNGAGAATACCTTTTTATACTGGACTCTTACATGCAAACCAAAAATACGCACGATTGAGAAATAGCGCGATAGCACGATGGTACGAGATGTATAAAGATTTTCATAATTTCCACTGGTCTGGATTTTTATACATAGTGATTAACACCGATATGTGTTCTTATTTCCCCCATTTCGTTCTGTCGTGCTATCTTGCTTTCGTGCTTTCGTGCCTTCGTGCTTTCTTGCTTTCGTGGTTTTCGGAGCATACTCATATATACCATTTTGTTTTGCGTAAAAATTGGGTATGCGCATAAATATTTACACCACTTCGTATTTTGTGACCGATCAGCGAGTTCAAAGGGTAGCAAATACCCTTTCGGCAAACGGTTTTACGGTTAGGGTTTACTGTAGAAAGCACAACGTTTTTACCCCTGAAATTGTAGGTTACAGGGTAAACTACATTAAAACAATGTTTAAAAAGGGACCATTTTTCTACTTCCTGTACAATACAAAGATTTTTTTTCAAATTCTATTTTCGGATACAGATATTATTTACGCAAACGACCTTGATACCCTACCGGGCTGCGCAATGGGTTCGATATTCAGGAACAAAAAGTTGATATACGACAGCCACGAGCTATTTACCGAAGTCCCTGAACTCATTAACCGCCCCCTTATAAAATTAATCTGGCGGTTTCAGGAAAGCATTTTCATTAAGCGGGCAAAAGCTGTAATTACCGTTTCAGAAGGGGTAGTAAACGAGCTAAAAAAGCGGTATGGTATAAAAAAAGTTGAGGTAATCAGAAATCTACCCGAACACAACAGCATTGTAGTTTTCAGGGACAAACAACCAGTTCTGATATACCAGGGTGCACTAAATGTAGGAAGAGGAATTGAGCTGGCAATTGAAATGATGAAGTACCTACCCCACTTCAAACTACTAATTATTGGGAAAGGCGATATCGAAATAAAGCTCCGCAAGCAAATGCTCGAGAGCAACCTAATGGACAGGGTTCAGTTTCTCGGACAGCTCACACCCACAAAATTAAGATTAATAACCCCCACTGCGTGGCTTGGCCTTTCGCTTGAAGAGGATATGGGGCTAAATTACCGATATGCATTACCTAACAAGCTTTTCGACTACATATCGGCCCACGTTCCCGTACTCGTTAGCGATCTGCCTGAAATGAAAAAAATTGTTGAGAAATTTGAAATAGGTATTGTTGCCAAAAGTCGCAATCCTGTTGATTTGGCCAAACAGGTAGCCAGTCTTATTAACGATAAAACGAGTTATGAAAATATACTTGAGAAAGTAAAAATAGCCTCCGAAAGGCTAAACTGGCAGAATGAGGCCCATAAGCTTATCAACCTGGTAAATGAAGTAATAAGGAACTAAATTGACTATAACTTAGCCAGATATGAAATACTCCCACGTAGTAGAAACTATAACCGTGAGTATGACCATAAAAGAACGATAGCACGATAGCACGAAGGTACGATGGAACGATAGAACGATAGAACGAAGGCACGAAGGAACGATAGCAGGAAGGAACGAAAGAACGATGGCACGATAGAACAATGGCACGATGGAACGATAGAACGCACGATAGCACGAAGGAACGAAAGAATGATAGCACGATAGAACGATGGCAAGAATTATGAAAAGAGATGAATTAAAAAAAATGCATGGGATGCAACAAACTCAGAAAATCCGTCCTGTCAGGGACGAAATAATAATTACAGCGATGAAATTTGTAATGCACCTAAAAGCAATATTTGAATTATGTAATGCCCAAATTTTCTACCAATATTAAGTCCCTACGGAATATTTCATTGTAAACTCGTGCTTTCACCCCATCGTGCTTTCGTGCTATCTCTAATTGGTTTGCATGCAATGAAAGAGGCTTTTCGGAGGTGACTCAACCGTAAAATCAATACTTAGGCCAGTCTAAAAAGTTCATAGGCAAAAGGCATGTAAGACGTTAGACGTTAGATCTGAAGTTTGTTAAAAAGTTATTCGATACAGTGGTATCACCATCAATCCAAGCTGGTACACATATTTTGCCTCACCGGTTCTGGTATTAAACTTATCACCGTATATATTTTTACTATTAAACAGGTTGGTCACCTCAATAGCCCATTCCTGGGTAAATCCGAACTTGTTCAGCTTAAACCTGACCGACAAATCGGTTTTAAAGTAATCGCGAAGCTGAAGATCATAGGCTCTGGTTTCATCCCACTCCCGGTAGTACTCGTTATCAACAGGGTTGAAGATGGCAGTCCACGGCGTAGCACGCTTGCCCCCACTGTAAGCCACTTTAGCATCAAAACTTAGTATTTTTTTAGATTCTTCACCATTTGAAAGTTCAAATTCCTTACCAAACAGCGCATTTGTTATGTACCTATGGTTAAATGCCGTACTATGGGTTACCCCATCGCTACCCTGATACATGGACTGGAAAAGCGAAGTGGTTATCAGGTAATAGTATCCCTTGCTTAAAAAACGTTCGAGTGTTAGCTCAACACCGTAGTTAGCACCAGTGCCACCACTCTTAACGTATTCTGGCAATATCATGACAAAACTTGCCCCCTCATTTAGAAATGAGTATGAATTTGATTCCATGGCATCAACTGCAGCATCGAAAATGTGCTGGTAGTATGCCTCAACTTTTAAGCGGGTGTTTGGGGCAAATAACCAATCGTACCCGGCAACAAAGTGGTGGCTCCGAATAAAGTCCAAATCCTTATTGGGCTGAATGTACGAATTATCGTTTAATCGAACCCGATTAAGCATAATGGGTAACGACACTACCTGGCTGTGTAATCCGTAACCAAAATTTACTGAGCTGCCCGATGTAATAGCCCAACGCAGTGCTATGCGTGGTTCAACTGACCATCCCCCGTTAAGGAAAAAATACATGGCATGAATACCACTATTAATGGTTAACGCATTGTTAGGGCGATACTGCCAGTTTAAGTAGGGTTGAACCAGCCAGGTATTACCTTCATCGTTTCTGAGCATCTGAAACAGGTCATCATTTTTATCATAAACACTATCGGCATAGCTATACAAGAGCCATTTGGCTATTGCACCAAATTTTATCTGGTTTTTAGCTGATATTTTTGTATTAATAGAGAAATTCCCGTATATGGTAGTTTCAATAAAATTATTGCGGTAATAAGGAAATTTTTCCGACAAGTCGGTCGAAAGTGAATCCAATACTGTTTTATACTGATGAGCACTTGTCGCTAAAGATAGATTTGAGAATGTGGTTTGATTAAAAATATAAGAATGGTTTAAGCCGATTACCCCCATGTTTGAGACATTGGTCAGGTCAAATCCTTCGCCACCATAAAAATCAATCTTATCCTTTAAGGTATCCCTCCGGCTATCCCAAATTTCAATATCGCTTAATCCCCCTAACCCAAAAACCGAGAAATTTCCATACTTAGTTTGTGGTATATTGACTTTAAAGGACAGGTCCTGGTAGTAAGGAATGCCCACTCCTGTCCCCAAATCGATTCCCAACTTGTCGAATACGCCAAGGGTGGAATACCTATAATTCACCAGGAACGAAGAACCCTTATCCCTGTTAATTGGTCCCTCGGCGCCTAACTCAAAGCCATTAAAACCTATTTGTCCGAGGAATTCGTATTTTTCGTTATTTCCATTTCGCATTTTAAGATCAAAAACACCCGAAATGGCATTTCCGTACTCTGCGGCGAAAGCTCCGGTAATAAAATCGGAATTTCCCAAAAGATTATTGTTAAGCATACATACAGGGCCACCAGTAGTTCCCATTGCACCCCAATGGTTTGGGTTGGGTATATCAACGCCCTCGAGCCTCCAGAGCAAACCCATTGGGCTATTACCTCTGATAATTATATCGTTACGGGAATCGTCAACCACAAAAACTCCGGCATAGTTTGCAGCCATACGTGCCACATCGCCACGGCTGCCGGCATAACGCTCGGTTTCCTCAACAGTAAAACTCCTTGCACTAATCAGAGAGAATTTGTTTACAGGCCGTTCCTTCTGCGATTCAGCCTTAACCACAACAGCATCAACAGGAATGGCCAACTCCTCAAGCTGGACATTAACCACCAACTCCTTGCCGGCTGTTAGGTTCAGGTTGCTAAAAATAGCATCGGCATAGCCCACATAGGAGACCTTAAGGCTAACACGGCCAATGGGAATATCGGAAAACCTAAACTTTCCTTGCCCATCGGTGGATGTTCCAACCACCGGACTGGTATTTAGTACTACAACAGTTGCTCCCGGTAATGTTACCCCTGAATATTTATCGGTTATCTCGCCACGAATAGTTTGGGTTAACTTTTGAGCATTAACCAGTAACACAGTAATCATTAATGCTATGGTTAGAAATAACTTTTTAATCATACCTCCTCATTTTTTGGTGGGGATGAAACAAAAAGGATGCCAATCTAAAAAACTCCAGGGTTAGAAGTTCACAAAGCTATATTTCTGACCTTAAGTTATTTATCAAATTTGTTGCTTTTTCTATGTTAAAAAATTGACTTTTTAAATTTTGCACAATAACTTGCACAAGTTAACTTAAAACCAATAGCTATGAGAAAAATTGTTTTTATCCTTTTATCCGGATTGCTGTTTCTGGTGTCATGTGAGAAGGAAGAAGATTTTGACCAGCCAAACGATGAGCAGGTTGTGAAGATGGGCGACATTATACCAGGGAAATTTATTGTTGTGTTTAACTCCGATGCATTTAAGGCATCAATAGACCTGCCGTACGAGGAGAGTCAGCTGGAGGCACAAAAGTACGCCACCGCTTTTCTAAGCGATTTCGGCGTTCCTTCAAAACAAATTGACCAGGTTTATGGTGCAACCATTTCGGGCTTTTCAGCAGAGTTAAATGAACTACAGGTTAACGCCCTGCTGAATGATAAACGGGTTGCGTACATAGAACCCGATAGGTGGTTTGTGCTCGACTATAAGATAGAAGGCAAACCTGTATCAGCTGCAGCCCAAAGCATTCCATGGGGTATAACCCGAATTGGCGGTTATGTAAACTATACCGGAACATCCAAGGCATGGGTTATTGACACCGGTATTGACCTTGATCACCCCGATTTAAATGTAAACACATCGCTAAGTAAAACCTTTGTACTTCGTACAAAAAGTGCCAATGATGACAATGGACACGGATCGCATGTTGCAGGAACCATAGCAGCAAAGAATGACGCTATAGGTGTTGTGGGAGTTGCCGCTGGTGCTCCATTAGTTGCAGTAAAAGTTCTTGACAGAAGGGGTAGCGGAGCCTATTCTACCATTATTTCAGGTGTTAACTATGTTGGGGCAACCGGAGTAGCAGGTGATGTGGCAAACATGAGCCTTGGAGGACCTGTTTACCAGGCTTTAGACGATGCTATTCTTGCTGCTTCCAACAAGGGCATAAAGTTTTGCCTTGCCGCCGGTAACGAAAGTACCGATGCAAACCTAAGCTCACCTGCCCGAGTTAATGGAACTTACATTTATACCATATCGGCAATGGATAATGCGGATAAGTTCGCCTCATTTTCAAATTATGGTAATCCTCCTATTGATTACTGTGCACCGGGTGTAAGCATTTATTCAACCTATAAGGATGGTGGCTATGCAACGTTAAGCGGTACTTCAATGGCCTCACCTCATGCGTGCGGTGTTGTTCTACTTGGGGCCCCTAAAACCGACGGTTATGTTCTTAACGATCCCGATGGTAATCCCGACCCAATTATTCATAGGTAAAAACTATACCTTTTCAACAAAGAGGCTGTCTTAAATATCTAGGACAGCCTTTTTTTATCTGAGAATGATTTCAAATGATGATGAATTCACATTTTAGGTAGCCCTTTAATACCCTGCAGCCTGTCCATCCTTTCGCGATTCGGATGCGCCAATATAAACCCCATTCCGGGCATCGAACATAATGGCTTGATATCCACCATATCCGTCGAGGCTAAAGCTAACCCTGTGCCCTCTTGATAATAGCTTTCGTATTTCCTGGTAATCGAAGCCCGATTCAAGGAAAACCGAACCGCCATCGGTCATTTTCTCACCAGTTGGCTCTGAACTTCCCTCATGCATAATGCGCGGGGCATCGCCAGCTTCCTGTAAATTCATGCCAAAATCGATAAGATTTACGATAATCTGGGCATGCCCTTGGGGTTGCATGCCTCCTCCCATAACACCAAAACTAATCCATGGCTGACCATTTTTAGTAATAAAACCGGGGATAATGGTATGGAAAGGTCTTTTGCCCGGCGCATACACATTCGGGTGTCCCTCATCAAGGCTGAATAGCTCACCCCTATCCTGAAGCACAAACCCTAAACCTGTGGGAGTCATGCCCGAACCCATCCCTCGGTAATTACTCTGGATGAGCGAAACCATATTCCCGTCTTTATCGGCAACAGTAAGATAAATTGTGTTGCCGGTATGGAGTTCACCCGCATCGTAAGTCCTGGCTGCACGGTCAAAGTCGATGAGCATTGCCCGCTTGCGAGCATATTCCTTTGAAATTAATTCATTGTAGGGAATCGATGAAAAATCGGGATCGGCATAGTAGCGAGCCCTATCCTCAAAGGCTAACTTTTTGGCCTCCACAAAAAGGTGCATGTAATCGGCACTGCCAAAACCCATTGATTTAACATCAAACTGTTCCATGATGTTTAGAATTTGGAGGGTGGCTATGCCTTGCCCATTAGGAGGTAACTCCCATATATCGTACCCCCTGTACGAAGAGGCAACCGGCTCAACCCATTCCGAGCGGTGCGAGGCCAAATCGTCGTAGCTAAGAAAACCCCCATTCCGTTTCATGTACTCGTCAATAGTTTTTGCTATTGAACCCTTGTAAAACTCATCGCGACCTTTAGAGGCGATAAGTTCGTAAGTGTTGGCAAGGTAAGGATTTCGAAATATCTCACCTTTTGCAGGTGCTTTGCCATCGGGCATAAATACTTCAGCAAATCCTTCGTACTGCTTTAACCTTTGTACGTTACGCTGCCAGTAGTAAGCAATAAGTTCTGAAACAGGGAATCCTTCGCGGGCATATGTAATGGCTGGGCTAAGGATTTGCCCCATGGGCAAGTGGCCGAATCGCTTATGCAGTTCAAACCAGCCATCAACACAACCGGGAACCGAAACCGGAAGAGGCCCTAATGGCGGTATTCGACTAATACCATTTTTTTTGAAATAATCCAATGTTAACGCTTTTGGAGAACGACCACTGGCGTTGAGTCCGTAAAGCTTTTTTGATTTGGCATCCCAAACCAGGGCAAACAAATCGCCACCAATACCACTGCCTGTCGGTTCTACTAATCCCAACATGGCATTGGCAGCAATGGCAGCATCTACAGCTGTACCACCCTGTTTAAGTATGTCAATTGCCACCTGCGTTGCCAAAGGCTGACTTGTGCAGGCCATTCCGTTTCGGGCAATTACCTCGGAACGTGTAGCAAAATTAAGCCCTGTCATCCTATCCTGTGAAAAGAGTGAAAACGAAACGGTATAAAAACAAATCAACAGACATATAAAATTTGCTTTCATAGGTTTAATTTTNNCGTGAGTCGTTAAACGTTAGGCGTTTAACGTTTCACTTTTCATATATAAATCACTGAAGTTAAACACCTTGCGTTTCTGGCGTTCTTCACAGGAATCATCATTTCTAATGAAATTTGACTTTTTAGATTGGACTCAGTAAAGTAAACTTTTAAACAATATCATTGGAATTTTCTCAAAAATGATATATGTTTATCAAAAAAAATAACCCATGAAACGTAAGCTAAAGATAAGACAGAAGATTTTACTCTACATTCTGACAGTTACTGCTATTCTTTACGTAGCCACAGCAGGTTACATTCTATGGCAATCACGGGTCAATATTTACTCCGATGCCATTGAAAAAACCCAGCTAACAGCAAGGGTGTCGGCAAAAGAGGTCAGCGCAATATTCGAGAAAGACCTTGCCATTGTTCGTACGTTATCGCAAGCATTTACTGTTTATAAGGACATGCCCCATGAGCAATGGAAAAAGTTATTCCTCGATATGTACATACCTGTACTAAAGGAAAACCCTGAAATATACTCATTGTGGGATAGTTGGGAGTATAAATCGTTTGTACCGGGGTATGACAAGGACTACGGTCGTTTTGTGATAACCACCTGGCGCGAAGGGAACGAAATAAAATGGCTTTACGATGAGCGGAGCATGAGTGGTGATCCTCCAATTTACGGTAAGTATAAAACACTTGGACGTGAGGCAATATGGGAACCCTATGTAGATCAGGTAACCACTGGTAAATCGGAAGTGAAACTAATGATAACCTACTTTTCGCCTGTTTATGTCAACAATGTTTTTGGAGGAATTGTAGCCAGCGATGTGAGCCTTGAAAGCCTTCAGGAGATGATTTTAAAAATAAAACCAGTTACAGGGAGCTACGCATACATCATTTCCAACGAAGGAATAATAGCCGCACACCCGAATAAGGAATTTTTCAATAAAAAAGTTGAGGAAATTCTTAAGGATGAAAATAAAAAGGAGAATATTACACAAAGAATAGCTAAGGGCGAAGAGTTTTACTACACCAAGACCGACGAAAACGGGGAAAAATTACTAATCTGCCATT
This sequence comes from Bacteroidales bacterium UBA4073, assembly GCA_002383425.1. GTDB lineage: Bacteria > Bacteroidota > Bacteroidia > Bacteroidales > Tenuifilaceae > Tenuifilum. Next base: position 30,207 of record DFYV01000026.1, read on the forward strand.
CTCCAATAATTGCCGGCAAAGTTCAAACGCCATGGTCGTTAGCCCTATCAGTTCCAGTTGATGTAATTATGGCAAAAGCAAGAAAAACATTCTACGTTTCACTCCTGGTGAGCATTGCAGGTTTACTTGTAATAGTTTTTGTACTACTTATTGTTTCCGGCAATCTGACCAGACCTATCAAAAAAATCACTGAAATACTAAAACGAATGGCCAAAGGTGAAGTCTCGGAAGAACTTATGGTTGAACTCAGCACTGGCGACGAAATGGAGGAAATGGCCTTAGCTTTGAATACGACCATCGATGGGATTGATCATAAAACAACCTTTGCCAATGAGATAGGAAAAGGGAACTACTCAACCTCCCTTGAACTACTTAGCGATAAGGATGTGCTGGGTAAATCGCTTATACAAATGCGCGATAGCCTTAAAAAAGCAGCGGAGGAAGAGGAAAAGCGTAAAATCGAAGACCAAAAACGCTCATGGGCAAACGAAGGCCATGCCAGGTTTGGGGAGATTCTCCGGCAAAACAACAACGATCTCCAAAAACTATGCGATAGCGTAATTGCTGCCCTGGTTAAATATGTTGGGGCCAACCAGGGTGGAATTTTTCTCTGGAACGACGAAGATAAAACGCATCAGTACTTTGAGCTGGTATCGGCATTTGCGTGGGATAGAAAAAAGTACCTGACCAAACAAATCGAAAAGGGCGAAGGTTTGGTTGGCGCTTGCGCTTTGGAAAAGGAAACCATTTTCATGACCGATGTTCCCGACGACTACGTTAACATTACGTCAGGCTTAGGTGATGCCAATCCAAGATGTGTTATACTGGTTCCACTTAAACACGAGGATGAAGTGATGGGTGTAATAGAAATGGCTTCGTTTAAAGTGTTTGAGAATCACGAGGTTGAGTTTATTGAAAAGATAGCCGAAAGTATTGCATCAACCATTCTATCGGTTAAGATAAATGCCCGAACTAAAATGTTGCTTGAGCAATCGCAAATGCAAGCTGAAGAGATGAAAGCCCAGGAAGAGGAAATGCGACAGAACATGGAGGAACTTCAGGCTACCCAGGAAGAGGTTGAGCGTAAATCAACCGAAATTGAAGGGTTCATGAGCTCTATTCACAGCTCAGCATACGTGTTGGAGTATGATTTGAATGGCAACGTTATCAGTGTAAGCGATTCCTTTATCCAGCTCATTGGGGTTTCCCGGGAACAAATTATTGGTTCACACCATGCCGATAACCTTGAATTATCCGAAGAACAGAAAAAGGAATACGGTTCATTCTGGGATAGCTTAAAGGCAGGTGTTAATAAAAAAGTACGCTCAACCATCAGCTGGAAGGGCAAGCAATACCACCTTTTCGAAACCTATATCCCAATTAAAGATTCCGATGGCAGAGTTTTCAAAATTATGAAGTTGGCCTTTGAGGAAACCGAATTCAGGTAACATAAATATGAGGCTTAAAAGTCGCTTTTTTATAACCCAATCAGCACTTCAATGGGGTCGGCTCCACCAAACAGGAGTTTTTCCGGATTCTCAATCATCCGCTTGACATCCATCAAAAAGGCAGCTGAATCCTTGCCATCAATAATCCGATGGTCGTACGAAAGGGCTACGTACATAATAGGACGTATTTCGACCTTGCCGTTCATGGCAACAGGCCTATCAACAATATTGTGCATTCCCAGTATTGCCGATTGCGGATAATTTAGAATGGGAGTTGATAGCATTGAGCCAAAAATACCCCCATTGGTAATGGTAAATGTACCACCACTCAGCTCCTCAAGGGTAATTTTACCCTCCCGTGCCTTTGTGGCAAGCCGTATGATTTCTTTTTCAGTTTCGGCAAATCCCATGTTTTGCGCATTGCGTAATACCGGAACCATAAGTCCTTTTGGAGTTTGTACGGCAATGCCCATATCAATGTAGTTTGGGGTAACAATCTCATCGCCTTCAATCATGGAGTTAGTTATGGGATGTATTTTGAGCGCTTCAACAGCCGCTCTTACAAAAAACGACATAAGCCCAAGCTTTACCCCATACTTTTCCTGAAACGTTTTCTGGAAGTTAACTCTTATTTCCTGAACCCGACTCATATCCACCTCATTGAAAGTGGTGAGCATGGCAGTTGTATTTTTGGCGGTTACTAAGCGTTCGCTTACCTTTTTACGAAGCTGCGACATTCGGGTACGTTCCACCGCCCTTTCGCCTGCTAATATTTGTTCTGAAGGTAAATGCGGGGCAACCGAATTACCATGGGCATCCCTTACCAGCTCCACATCACCTGCCGTTATTTTCCTTAACCCATTAATAATATCATCAACATTGAGGTTGTACTCCTTCATCAGCTGCTTGGCCAAAGGGGTAACTTTTACGTTTTGTGATTTATCTAATTGAACTGATGGTTCACTGGTTCTTTCGACTTTTTCAATGGTTTTGTTTTTTTCGTTAGCAATAACCGTTTGGCCTTCATCCATCTCTGTTTTTCCCCTTGTGATGTTTTGGCTGGCAACCGAAGTATCAATTGTGCAACAAACCGCATTAACCATAAGCATGCTGCCTTCACCTACCAAAATTTTAATTCTTCCACCTTCGGGTGCAATTATGGGTAGCGTAGCCTTTTCCGACTCAACCTCAGCAATATCCTGATCTTTTTCAACGATGCTGCCATCGGAAACTAACCAGCGGGTAAGCTCCACTTCGGATATCGATTCGCCTGGCGAAGGTACTTTTACATCTATCAACATAAATACTGATATTTTTGGTTCTACCACTAATTTAATGATAACTTGCAATTTGTTTATATGTAGTTAAAATGTAGTTNNTCAGAAGAGTTGGTAAAGAATATTTAATAAGTTAAGCAGTTCTTTTCCCTCAGATGGAAAGTATGCTCTTGTACTGCAAATAAATAGAGCAGCAGTATCAATTTCAACCACATTTCAACCACATTTCAACCACATTTATAACTATATTTAAAGTTACTATTTATCTTCGAGGTACTCGTATTGGTTGCGCCTGTTGAATCGTTTTGAACCTTCCTCGCACTGCAACCCGCAGTATTTGTTTTTTAACTCGCATGTACATGGTTTAAAAACCCTGGAAATAATTTCGAGCTGTTCAAGACTGTGAATTTTGCTTAAACCAACGGCAGGACTACCGCTTGGCGCACGTGATATTACCTCAAGGGGAACGCTGCGCACTCTATCCTTTACAAAATTCCATGCTCCCATATTCTTAGGCTCCTCCTGAACCCAAAGCCATTGCATGGCATTGGGATACCTATCTATAATACTTTCGAGTTGGACTATTGGGAAAGGGTAAAGTTGTTCGATCCGAACCAGGGCAATATCGGTTACATCAAGTTCCTCCTTGCGCTGAAGCAGATCGTAGTAAACTTTTCCACTGCAAAGTACAACTCTTGAAACAGCCTTTACATCAACCTTATCATCATCAATAACCTCTTGAAAACGCCCCTTTTCAAGTTCCTGAATGGTTGAGATGTTTTTAGGATGACGTAGAATACTCTTGGGTGTGAAAACAACCAACGGGGTTCTGAAATCACGTTTGAGCTGCCTGCGCAGTACGTGGAAAAAATTGGCAGGCGTAGTGGGAATAACAACCTGCATGTTGTTGCGTGCTGCAAGAATTAAAAATCGTTCGATGCGAGCACTGGAATGTTCGGGACCTTGACCCTCAAAGCCATGTGGCAGAAGCATCACCAAACCCGACTGCAAGCCCCACTTGTCCTCGGCAGAGCTTATGTACTGGTCAACAATAACCTGAGCTACATTGTGAAAATCGCCAAATTGAGCCTCCCATAGGGTTAATCCATTAGGCAGAGCAACGGAGAATCCATACTCAAATCCAAGAACACCATATTCGGAAAGTAAACTATTGTAAACCGTAAATTTTGCTTGTGCCCGCTGCAAATGATCTAATGGATAATACTTTTCCTCGCTCCCCTGAAGTGAGTAAACCGAATGGCGATGCGAAAAGGTTCCCCTTTCCGAATCCTGACCGCTTAACCTAACCGGATGCCCCTCGGCAATAAGGGTGCCATAAGCAAGTAGCTCAGCCATAGCCCAATCTACTTTTTGCTGTTTATAGGCCTCACGTCTTTCATCAATTATCCTGGTTAGCTTCTTGAATAAGCTAAAGCCGTCAGGCACATTTATCAGCACCCCTGCAACACTATCAAGTATTTCCTTTGATACCCCAGTTTCGGGCGATGTTTCGAAATCGGTATTAGTAGAGTAGCGAAAACCCTTCCATTTTCTGGAAATAAAACGTCCAATCTTTATTTTGGGGTTAGACTGGGCAAAAGCAAACCTTTCAGCTAATAGCTTGTCATAATCGGTTCGAATTGCTAAAGCCACATCGGTTGAAATGGAACCATTTTCTATAAGATATTCAGCGTAAATATCCCGCACGTTGGGATGATTAGCAATTATATCGTAAAGAAGTGGCTGGGTAAAACGTGGCTCATCTCCCTCATTATGGCCATACCTGCGGTAACCCAGTAAATCGATAAAAACATCGCGGCGAAAGGTTTGCCGGAATTCAACGGCAATACGGATAACGTGCAGTAAAGCTTCGGGATCATCGGCGTTGACATGGAAAACAGGCGAAAGGGTAACCTTGGCAACATCAGTGCTATAGGTGCTGCTTCGGGCATCGGTGTAATTGGTAGTAAAGCCCACCTGGTTGTTGAGCACAATATGTATAGTACCACCAGTGCCATAGCCTTTCAGCCTTGACATCTGGATGGTTTCGTAAACCACGCCCTGTGCGGCAACCGCAGCATCGCCATGGATAATGATGGGTATCAGCTTACCGGAATCGCCTTGATACTCATCATCAATACGGGCACGTGCAATGCCCTGTGCAACTGGGCCAACCGTTTCGAGGTGCGACGGGTTTGGAACCAAATGCAACCGTACCTCATCACCCTTATCGGTTTTAATGGTGTTGCTATATCCAAGGTGATACTTTACATCGCCAAGTGTTGATTCATCGTCGTAGGCCTCGCCAATAAACTCGGCAAAAATCTCCTCGTATGGCTTACGCATAATGTTGGTAATGACATTTAACCGTCCCCTGTGCGCCATGCCTACCACAAATTCCTTAACCCCATGCTTAACACCGTATTCAATGGTTTCATTCAAAGCAGGAATAAACGCCTCAAGTCCCTCGAGCGAAAAACGCTTTTGTCCCACAAATTTACGATGAATAAACTGCTCAAAACCCACGGCAGCCGTGAGGTGGTAAAGTATATTGTTTTGCTGTTCAGGTGTAAAATCAGTTTTGTTTAGCGTTCCTTCTACCCTGTCCTGTATCCACTCAACCATCTGTGGCTCACGTAAGTACATATACTCAACCCCGATACTACGGCAGTATATCTGGTTCAGGCGGTTGATGATTTCGCCCAGCGTGGCATTAGGTAAACCAATTATCTCTCCGGCCTTGAATGGCATATTCAGCTGACTCTCAGCAAGCCCAAAGTTTTCGATATCGAGTGTTGGTGAGTACTCGCGACGGGCTCTTACAGGATTGGTTTTAGTGAACAGATGACCACGCTTGCGGTAAGCCTCAATCAAATCCATCACCTTAAACTCACTGTCGGTAAAGTATTCACTGGCAGTGTACGATCCCGACATGGCCAGTTCGAAGCCCATAAAAAAATTTTGCCAGCCCTCGTCAACCGAATTGGAATCGTTTTTCCATGTATGATAAAGTGCATCAATAGTCTTGGGATCAAGATTTCCTAACGGGTTTTCCATAAAACTAATTTTGCCATTACTAACATTGAACATCGGTTAATGTTCATAAAAGCTGATGATTAAACATTTCTACCCCGACTTTTTAAAAGTCACTTTTGCTCAATAATATTCACCCTATACCCGGGCATCATTGCATTCCTACAATTATTGCCACACTGGATTAAGCAGAGCATCTCATCAGACTTACCTAACCAGTTTTCCTTAATTCCACCTTAACTAATAACCGAATCGTTATTTTCCCAATAATTGATGAGTCCAGTCAAAAAAGGCCAAAAGCAAACGCGTCATTGCGAGGAGGCACGACGAAGCAATCTGTTGCTCAAAGAGATATAGATTGCTTCGCTTCGCTCGCAATGACGAGAATACCTTTTTAGACTGGACTCATTGATTTTTCCGATACTTATAGATATTCATTACACCATCGTGTAGGTGCAAATCGGCAACAGTTAACTCCTTCCCTCGTTATGCCAAACATAACGGAATAACAGTAAAACTTGAATAATGCAGGAAATACTGGCTTTTATTCATAAAGTCCCGACCTGTACTGAGCAAAGCGTTGTCCTGAGTGTATCGAAGGGTCGAAGTATTGGGATTTCCCGAAGGGCAAGATAGTTGCTTTGCTTCATAGCAAAATGAAGATTGCAAAGTACAAAATGCAAATTTATACTTTCAGACTTCCAAGACTATCGTAA
>DFYV01000007.1:0-129 GCA_002383425.1 Bacteroidales bacterium UBA4073
CCTTATATTCGTACTTTTGAAGAAAATCACGACATTTTCAGTTTACGTACAAAAATTAATAAAAGATTGATATACAAACAACAGGTAATGAGTTTTGAACTTATTAAATATTGAGTCCAGTCTAAAAAG
>DFYV01000007.1:217-5382 GCA_002383425.1 Bacteroidales bacterium UBA4073
TTATCATTAAATTCATGGTAGAACCTCAATGTTTAAGCTATTGGGTTTGGATGCCAAAGTTAGCTGTTACCAGTAAAACTTATTAGTGTATTCTGAACGATTGTTTAACATATCGGTTACAACAATGGTTAGGCTGTGCCAACTGCCCTGCTTAGTTCTAACTGGCGAAAGTTTGTGTGATAGTAAAGCGGTTTTAGGGTCCCACTCAAACAGTACCCAAATGCCATCGATGTATCCGTTATATGTTTTAATGCCTGCATTATCTGTAACTTTGAAGAGTAGGCGAGCTTGTTGGGCATTTTCAGCTTTGGATGTAAGGTTTAGTGCTGTAATGCTGGGAGGAATGGTATCGACCAGCACAGTGTATTTACCAAAACTGCTACATGTGGCTTTCAGGGTGGTATTTAGTAGTTCTCCCCCAACATACTCGTTACTGTTCCCATTAACTTTTGCAATGTAAGTTTTATCCAGCATTTTCTGAGGGATATCCTTCATATTGTACTCTATGTAGATTTTTTTGAAAAGTTTAGTTTTTGGATTATGTATGTTTACGATAGGGTATGGTAAACTGGCCATGTTGGTCTCGGTCATCTGAAAAAGTATGTCGTGGAATAATGAGTTTTTGGGAAGGGTGACCTTGTAATTTTCGGTTTCTAAGCTGTTTTCCTCATACCATTTAAAGTAAGGCAAATCGGGTAATTGTGTAATCGATGGTTTTTTTTCGATACCAACTACTGTGAATGTCAGCCTACTGCTATTATTAGAGTGATCCCAAACCGTAATGCCAATAGTATAAGTGCTATCTTTCACTAAATCTATAATTCCCCTGTTGATGGCAAACTTAATACCTGAAAATTTATTGTTTGGGTCAACCCATAGGCGTATCGCTTTGTATCCATTCCAGTTTTCATCGGTAATGCTATTAAAACCGTTGGCGTAGCGAGTTTCGGAAAACGAAAACCTATCAACCTGAAAGGTAAAGGTTTCCAACCCATTCACCCTAACCTCGGCTTTTTTGATTCCCGATTTAAAGCTATTCTGATTAACATTATCGTAGTAGTCAAGGGCAAAGCCAATTCTACCGGCAGCATATACCGGTGTAGTAAGAGTAAAGCTATTACCTTTTTTAACGAGGTTATAAGCCTTGTAGGTTAAATTACTTTGAAGGTAATTGGCGCTGTCAATTTCAAAAACCAGCAATCGGTTTATGGTAGGTGGTTCATTATCGGTTTGTTTCCAGCTGCTAAAGTGCTCAAACGGGTCAATAATTTGCTGCGAGATGGTTTCACGCACCTCAAAATGCAGGTGAGGCCCACCTGAACTACCACTATTACCCGATAATCCAATAACATCGCCTTTGCTTACGGGTAGTTCATCAGGTTTTGGAAACAGCTCTATATCAAACGATTGTTTTTGGTAATGTGCCCTTTCAACGTAATCGGCAATTTTTCCTGAAAACTCGCTTAGGTGGGCGTACACCGTTGTTTTACCATTTGGATGATCAATATAGATGGTTTTGCCAAAACCAACAGGGCTTACCTTGATTCTCGATACAAACCCCTTTTCAACAGCACGTATGCTGTAGCCTACTTGCCCCTTAGTTCGCAAATCGACCCCAGAGTGGAAATGGTCGGCTCTTATTTCACCAAATGTACCTGAAAAGGCAGCTGGTATAGCGAGTGGTGATACGAATTGTTGATGTTGAGCAAATGAAAAGCCCGTTATTAAAAGAAAGGCCGTGATTCCCAAAAACCTCATCACTAATATCATTTAAATGCCAAATATATAAAACATCCATTTCATGAGTAATTAATTTCAGATTAACTGACTTAGGCTGATTTCAAGTTGGTACCTAAATTGTATTACGTGATTGCACAATGGCACGACGGCACGAATTATGAACAGAGATAAATTCGGATTTCCTGACCCATGCTTGAGAATCAATATCTTACAAAATTCTTTGCAGTACCCTGAAAGTTTATTCATTAAGGTTGTTTTAAATATCCAAAATAATATTTTACCGCAAAGGCGCTGAGTCGTAAAGAATTAATTAGCAATAATTTGTATTTTTTTGCATCTTTGTGTTTAGCGGTGAAAGAAAGAACATTTTTTGGTAATCCCATAACGTATAACATATTTGATATGCATCGATACATAGATGTTTACAGAATTGTTTACGGCAACTTGGGTTAAACCTTCCTATCGTTCTATTGTTCCATCATTCCATCGTTCCATCATTCTATCGTTCCATCGTGCCTTCGTGCCTTCGTGTTATCGTGCCATCGTTCTATCATGCTATCGTTCCATCGTTCCATCGTTCTATCGTTCCATCGTTCCATCGTTCCATCATGCTATCGTGCCTTCGTGCCTTCGTGCCTTCGTGTTATCGTGCCATCGTTCTATCATGCTATCGTTCCATCGTTCTATCATGCCATCGTTCCATCGTTCCTTCGTGCCTTCGTGCCTTCGTGCCTTCGTGCTTTCGTGCTTTCGTGCTATCGTTCTATCATGCCATCGTCCCATCGTGCCTTCGTGCTATCGTGCCATCTCTCAATCGTATGTATTTTTGGCTCGCATGCAATGAAAGATACTTTTCGGAGGGGATTCAACTTTACAAACTTTACAAACTTTANNTGAACTTTTTAGACTGAACTCATTGATGTATTGCTTAATCTTTTCATTATTAAGCAGGTGAGCACTTATACATTCAGTGTAAAAAAACGGTTAAAGATTTGTTTTTTGAACAAGCTTTCATTAACTTTGTAGAACTTTATCTGGGATATGAACGATTCTTCAAGCCATATAATTGACAACATTAAACAAAAGGTTCAAACTCTTGTTTTCATGTATGAAAGAGAAAAGCAGGAGAATGAACAGCTCAAATTGCAGGTTGCTCAACTTGAGGCTAAATTGAAGTCAAAAGATGAGGCTTGCGCAGAGCTTGAGGAGCGGTATTCCCGGTTAAAGGTTGCCAAGGCGCTGAAAGCAAACGAGGCTGATGCGCACGAGGCAAAAATTAAGGTGAACCGGATTGTGCGGGAAATTGACAGGTGTATTGCTTTACTTGATAAATAGAGCCTAGTGCTGCCAAATGGACGACAAGTTATCAATTAATGTAAATGTAGCCGAAAGGTTATATCCCCTCAAAATCGACAGAGATGATGAGGAGAAGATCCGCAGGGCTGCTAAATTGATAAACGATAAGGTTATACTTTACAAGCAAAGGTATAGCGACAAGGATGTTCAGGATTACTTGGCTATGGCAGCGCTGCAGTTTGTCATTAAACTGATAGAGTGCGAGGATAAAAGTGATACCTCGGAGTTTAAAAGCGAACTGACCGATTTGGATGAGTGGCTGGGTTCTTTCATTGGTAAGCACAACAAGAGTTCTTTCAAATAGTATTGCCCGCATTATCGCCTTAAGGTTTTTGCGAAACTCAACATTACTTAAATTGGAGTAGGACTTTCTCTGCACAAGACAGGCCTGTTTACCGCTTGTTCGGGATCTCCTCCGGGAGACGCTGGTAGTCTGAATCGGATAGCCTCTCCACCCATGTTTAACTGGGGTTTCTACATAAAATTAAGGCATAATGCGGGTTTTTTATTTATATAAATCTATATAATTCCTTTAATTATGGTGTTAACTATAATAATTGCAGTTTCGGCTTTCTCCCTTGGGGGATTACTGTCGTACATAATATGGAATAAGCTTATAGCCGGTAAGCGCAATAAGATTATTCAGGAGGCCGAAGCCGAGGCCGAAGTTATCCGCAAGGAAAAGATTTTACAGGCCAAAGAAAAGTTCCTTCAACTCAAAACTGAACACGATAAGGTAATTTCCGAGAAAAACAATCGGATTGCTCAGGCAGAAACCAAGATCAAACAGCGGGAACTTCAGCTCTCGCAAAAGTTCGAGGAGTTACAACGTAAGCAGAAGGAGGTTGATGTAATTCGCGAAAACCTCTCGAGCCAAATGGAACTGGTTGAAAAGCGTAGCGAGGAGCTTGACCGGATGCATAAAGCTCAAATTGAACGCCTCGAGACCATCTCAGGCCTTTCGGCCGATGAGGCTAAGGCTCAGCTAATTGAATCGCTTAAGGCCGAGGCTCGCACTCAGGCCATGTCGTACATCAATGAGATTGTTGACGAGGCTAAAATGACAGCCGCCAAGGAAGCTAAGCGAATAGTGGTGCAAAGCATTCAGCGCGTGGCCACCGAAACAGCCATCGAGAATTCTGTAACGGTGTTCAATATCGATTCCGATGAAATTAAAGGTCGAATAATTGGCCGCGAGGGCCGTAATATCAGAGCCCTGGAGGCTGCTACTGGCGTTGAAATTGTTGTGGACGATACCCCTGAGGCAATCATCCTCTCTGCTTTTGATCCTGTACGCCGCGAGATTGCCCGCCTTGCCCTTCACCAGCTTGTAACCGATGGCCGTATTCATCCTGCCCGTATTGAGGAGGTAGTCCAAAAGGTTCAAAAACAGGTTGAGGAGGAAATCATTGAGGTGGGTAAGCGTACTGCTATCGATTTGGGTATTCATGGCTTACATCCCGAACTTATTCGCATGATAGGTAAAATGAAGTACCGGTCATCATACGGTCAAAACCTGCTCCAGCACTCGCGCGAGGTGGCTAACCTATGCGCTATCATGGCCTCCGAGTTGGGGCTAAACGCCAAAGCGGCCAAACGCGCCGGATTACTGCACGATATTGGTAAAGTCCCCGATGATGAACCCGAATTACCACATGCTATCCTTGGCATGAAGCTGGCCGAAAAGTATAAGGAAAAACCGGAGATTTGCAACGCCATTGGTTCTCATCACGATGAAATTGAGATGACTACCCTTATTGCTCCCATCGTTCAGGTTTGCGATGCCATTTCAGGTGCCCGACCGGGCGCCCGCCGCGAGGTGGTTGAATCGTACATCAAACGCCTAAAGGAGATGGAAGACCTGGCATTATCGTATCCGGGTGTACTCAAAACATACGCCATACAAGCTGGTAGAGAGCTACGCGTAATCGTTGGCAGCGAAAAGGTTTCCGACGATGAGGCCAATAAGCTCTCGTTCGAAATTGCCAAAAAGATTCAGGATGAAATGACCTATCCCGGTCAGGTCAAAATAACGGTAATCCGCGAAACCCGAGCTATCAGCTATGCTA
>DFYV01000121.1:0-283 GCA_002383425.1 Bacteroidales bacterium UBA4073
GGGGTTGCAAAGGTAACACATTTTTTACCCATTCGCAAGCGCTCCAACCCCTTTTTCCATCATCCCCCCTGCCCGCTCCGCCTCCCTTCCGAAAGCGGGTGCAAATGTAGAACATGGATTTTGATTATACAAATCTATTTCTTACTTTTTCAAAAAAAATAAAAAATATTATGCAATGTATTGTATAACAGTAAGAAAAAAAACAGCCTTTTAACGCTGAGCATGCTCCGAAAATCACGAAAGCACGAAGGCACGATAGCACGAAAGCACGAAGGAACGAAAG
>DFYV01000121.1:337-11556 GCA_002383425.1 Bacteroidales bacterium UBA4073
GCACGATAGCACGATAGCACAATAGCACGAAGGAACGAAAGCACGAAGGAACGAAAGCACGAAGGCGAGATAGCACGACAGAACGAAATGGGAGAAATAAAAACACATATTGGTGTTAACCCCGTTGAAAACAGTTTTAAGAAGTATTAAATATTTAATTATATGTATGACAATAAATTAATCCCGTTGGATACTGGTACTATCATGGTGAAGAAGGCATAAACTCTGGGTTAATATATGTATGACAATAGATTTATCTCGTTTAATAGTATATCCTACGGGATTAACCTTGTTATTTTTCGTAAACTTTACCCCGTTGGATAACTTAAATGAATGAATTACCAATAAAAAAAGTGATTATCCAACGGGGTAAACCCCGTTGGATATATGCTTGTTTTAAAACATCAGAACTCCTTACCTATCGTAGTTTAATCTGTCGCAAATTTATAAAGTATAACAACGGGCGTCAGCTTATTGTCACGCAGTAAACCCCTACAAAAGCCCTGAAGGGGCGACAGTATTAATCCCACAAGTACCTCTCATCGCATTCAATTCCATGTTCCCTATGCAATTGCTTAAATTCATCTTCCCACGATACTTGTGTATGATGTTGCTGTTGATCCTGAATATATTCCCCCAGTTCGACTGAGGCTATTGGGTTGGACGTATGTTAGCGAAACGTACTTGGGTCTTGTGTATGCCATCAGGTTGTGAATTGGTGTCGTTCCTTCAGGACTTTTGTAAGGTTTTTTGTTTGATTGCCCACGACAATAGTCATGGGTTATACTCTTCAGTCCCTTCGGGACTTTAACTCCCAACAACAGCCAGGGGCTATACTCTTGTTGCTACAGACAAAATCACTGGTTATAGTCTTCAGTCCCTTCGGGACATTATTTACAATCCAATCACAGTATTAATGAAATTTTACCTGTAAGGTGAGATATTATACACTTACCTTATATTCGTATTTTTGAACAAAATAACGACAATACCAGTTTACGTACAAAAGTAAATAAACGACTGATATACAAACATTAGGTCAGGAGTTCTGAATATATTGCTTTATCATACAAATTATCCAACGGGGTAAATTTCTACGGGGTAAATCACTATGTACACAAATTCAGACCAGTGGAAATTATGAAAATCTCTATACATCTCGTGCCATCGTGCCATCGTGCTATCTCTCAATCGTGTGGATTTTTGGTTCGCATGCAATGAAAGAGACTTTTCGGAGGTGACTCAAAGATGGAATAAACTTTTACCGATAATCACTACTTAGGGACAAACCTGGAGGCGATTTGTAAGCTATCAGGGTTTCCAACATCAATTACATCAAAACGCGACAAATCAACACCCTGAATCAAAAACTCCTTTGAAATTTTTAGATAAGCATCTACGATTGAAAATTCTCCCTTTGAAGGCAAATAATTAAAAATTTCAGGAGAGATAACGTGAATACCCGAAAAAGCGAAAGCTGTAAGCACTTTAGAAGGATTAGTAATGATAACTTTTCCGGTTATCATATTTCGCCAACCCGACAAGGCCATTTGCTCATCGAAAAGGAAAACCCTGGAAGCCTCCCTTTTGCTAAGGGCAAGAGATGCAAGTGCCATAGAATTAAGGTGATACTGGAATAAATAGTACAAGTCGATATTAGATATGATATCTACATTATGAACCAGAAATGGATCGCCTTGATCCAGAAATTTACGGGCATGAACGAGTGCACCGCCGGTATCGAGTAGCCTTTCAGTTTCATCGGAAATATCAATCTGGGCATTGAAATTACTATTTCGTAAAAAATCGATTACCTGCTGAGCATGGTGGTGAACATTAACTATAATTTGATTAAAGCCAAAGCTAATTAAGTTGTTTATGCATATTTCAAGTAAAGTTTTGCCATTAACCTCAATGAGTGCTTTAGGTTTATCGGCAGTCAGAGGTAAAAGTCGGGTGCCAAGGCCAGCTGCAAGAATCATTGCTTTCATACATGCTTACGATTTTATGGGTTTTCAGAGTTAATTTTTACAGTTTGAGGATGCACCATACCTTACACAGAAGCATTCCTTACCATTAACCATGTAGCCTATGTTGCGTTTCAGGCACATCTTCTTTAACATAGCACTAACGTTTTTCAAGTTCAATGTGATTTACAACAATTTTTAGGGCATTGTCCCCATAATTGCCCTTTAGCATTTCAACAAGATGCTCTGCGCAAAATACAGAACGATGCTGGCCTCCAGTACATCCAAACCCAACCGATAAGTGTTTAAAATTTCGAGCTAAATACTTATCTATTGTTTCCATGACCAGCTTAGAAACATTACTGCAAAAGATTTTTACTTCGGAGTTAGAGTTAAGGAAATCGATAACCGGTTTATCGAGGCCAGTTAAGTCTTTATACTCATCAAGTTGGCCGGGATTTGGTAGAACTCGACAATCGAATACAAAACCACCACCGTGCTCAGGATGGAGCGGTGGATACTCATTCTTAATGGAAAAACTGTAAACCTTCAGGGTTAACCCATTAAAATATTCATCATTTTCAACCTTGAAAAGTTGAGAAAGCTCAAGTTGGAGTTGGTTAAGGTAATATAAATTATTATCGGAAACAGATTCAAGTAAATTGCCAAGGTTCTGCATGGCGATAGGAATGCTTTGAATGAAATGAGCCTTACGTTCCATAAGCCCTCTAAACCCATAAGCTCCAAGTGTTTGCAGGATTCGAAATATTGCCATGTACGGGAACAATGATAAAATGTTAGCCTTACCAGCTGTTCTGTTGGTTTCCAGCTCATCGATGTAAAGTTGCAACAGTTTATTACGGAGAGCATTGCTAAAATTAGCCTTAGCCTGATAAAGGAGGGAGGCCAAATCGTAAAGGCCTGAGCCAATTCGGGCACTTTGAAAATCGATATAGTATAGGCCTTGAGGGGTAACCATTACATTACGTGACTGAAAATCGCGAAACTGAAGGAATCGATTATCGCCACCAAGTACAATGGCTGAAAGGTAATCAAAGACCTTTTCGAGCTCAGCTTCATTAAATGCGACACCCGAGGGTTTTATAAAGCAATACTTAAAGTAATACAGGTCCCACATTACCGATTTGACATCAAAACGTGGAATAGGGTATAACATCAACTCGTCGATTCCTTCAAAGCCAAACATGTTGAATTTGGCAAGGTCGGAAACCACCTTTACCAGCAACTTTTCAGTTTCAAATGCATCGGCGTCAGGATTTGTAATAATATCGTATAGCGATAATGAACCCAAATCGGTTTGCAGGTAATACTTCTTACATTCCGAAACCCCAAGTATCTGCGGAACTGGTATATTTCTCTGAGACAAGTGCTTAGCAAGGTATATAAAAGTTTCATTTTCCCTAACATCACCGTTATATGTACCAATGCAGGTCAGGTAGTCGGATGTAATACGATAGTAAACACGCGCTGAGCCAGAGCGAGGCAATGGAGCAATGCTACCGGGCAAAGTACCGGTAACTTTCTGATATAGCCAGGTAAGAGCATCGACATGCGTATTCGGGCTCATATTTAGGTGAAAATTAAAGTAAGTAAAATGATAAACAGCAGTGCGGGCAACATGTTGATAACCTCAAAATGTTTAACATTTAAAATATTAAACCCCAATGCCACTAAAAGTATTCCGCCCACAGCCGATAGCTCGTTAACCATGCTATTAGTTAAACTACTTGCTGCAAACGAAGCAATCAATGTTAACCCGCCTTGATATATAAGGAGGGGTATTGAAGAAAATAGTACCCCCACGCCAAGGGTTGATGCCAAAACAATGGATGAGAAACCATCCATCAAACTTTTCAGATAAAATAGATTTGGGGTATTGCCCGTTCCCTCTTCAATTGCTCCAAGCACCGTAAGCGAGCCCATACAGTAAAGGAGAAAAGCAGTTACCAATCCTTCGGAAAAACGATCACCGGAAATTTTAAACCGATTTTTTAATTTGTTTGAGAAATTGTCGAGCCTAATCTGCAAATCAAGAAAAGTCCCAGTTAGCGCGCCTAAAATCATACTAAAAATAACCAGCAAGGGTTCCTCTGTTTTAATGGCCATTGATACACCCAGAATCAATGTAAACAAACCTAGTACGTGGAAAAAAACATTGCTGTACCTTTCCGGCAATCGGGAACCAATAATCAAACCAATAGTTCCACCAGCCAGCACAGCTAAAACGTTAATAANNAAAAAATTTAAGCATCAAAAGATAAACTTTAGTATATTTGAAATGAAAAATATAAAGTATGCCATTACCTACGAGTAGTAAAATGCGCATTAGCCTGCTGAAGAAAAACGAAATAATTGATTTTATTGAATTTAATATCACGGGCGATGCAGAAAACTATGTTCGTTGCGATGATGAGTCGTATTACCTGCAAGCCAATATTTTCAACATATTTGCCGGGTGCTTTGAGCGCAGCCACCATCTATTCGATTATATTTCCCCTACGATGTATAATGCACGTCGTTTCATTCCACTCCGAAACGAACTACTCTCCAACCTTGAGCAATTGCTTGTAATTAAAAATGTATCGCAATTCCAACAGTACTTGAGTAAGGTATTTTTAGGAAAGGATTTACTTGAAGTGCTCCAGCAAATTGATCCCGAATACGAGAGGCACTGGAAGGGGTATATTCGAAGGTTCATTCAGGTAAACAGGCATATAATGAGGCTGATAGACCAGTGCATAGATGAGGATCGAGTTCTTTGGGTAATTCCCTACTAAAAATCAAAACCTAACCAACCTGAAACCCAAGTTTTACAAGTTTTTCCACCTCATGGTTATACTCTAAAACTCTATGGCCAGTAAAATCGCGACGGTAATTATAAGTATTCCTGTAATCCTCGAAACCGCCAGATATTTTCCGAATATCATCATTTTCTATGCTGTAAGATTTACCAATCACTTCTAAAATACTATGGGCATTGCCAATTATTTTCTTTTCTGCTAATGGGTTTGGGATAGGCCACCATGGTTCAATGCCAAGGTTAAAGTGCTTGCTTATGGAATCAACCACCATTTTGGTTGCCATAACCTTTCCCTCAAGCGAGTATCCAGCGATGTGAGGAGTAGCTACAATGGAACGACTGGCTAATGTTGTGTTCAGATTGGGTTCATTCTCCCACACATCTGATGCAATATCGGCATTAGGGTTGGAACCCAAAAAATGGAGCAAATCATTTTCATCAATAACCCCACCACGCGATGTGTTAATAAAAAAGCAGTTAGACTTACATAGAGCTATATTTGATGCATTCAACAAGTGATGGGTAGGATATTTTCCTGTTTTAGTTAAAGGGACATGAAAAGAGATGATATCGGACGATTCAAGCAATTGTTTAAGCTGAACGAAATCAGGTAAACCCTCATTTTCGGCTCTGGGGGGATCGCAGCAAACCACATTCATTCCCAAAGCACTGCCCAATGTAGCTACTTTGCTCCCAACATTTCCTACCCCAACAACCCCTAAAGTTAAACCATGTGGGCTAATGCTTCTGACCTGTAACCATTTAACAATTGCAGCGCCAACCCACTGCTGAACAGCAGCAGCATTACATCCGGGTGCAGTTTGCCAAACAATTCCATGTTCACGGCAGAAATCTACATCGATATGATCGAATCCAATGGTGGCAGAGGCTATGTATTTTACCTTTGAACCTTCAAGTAATTGCTTGTTACATTGGGTTCGGGTGCGAACTATCAGTATATCAGCATTCTTAGTATTTTCTCTACTGATGAGATGACCGGGTATATACTTAACATCAAAAAAAGGCTCGAGAACACCTTTAAGGTATGGTATATGGCTATCAGCAATTATTTTCATTCCTGAAATTTGAGCAAAGATAAAAAAGTATAGCATGATAATTTATTTCGTATTACATTACAAACAAAATGAGCTAATTTTACCTGAAATATTGAAAAATGGTTTTAGCATCTTTAACCGATTTAGGTAACTACATTAACCTACATCCCCTTTTTGAGCGGGTTGAACAAGCTCTGATCACCCTTGATTTGAGCAATCCTGGAGAAAAAATTTATATCGACGGAGAAAATCTGATAGCCATACCATCATTCAACAAGGCCCGGAGCGCCGAAGAAGTTCAATTAGAATCGCACGATAAGTATATCGATATTCAGATTTGCCTGCAAGGCGAGGAAACCATAGGTTGGCGCGATAGGCAAACCTGTAATACCATAAAAGAGCCCTATAATTCCGACAACGATATTACCTTTTACTCCGACCAGCCTTCCTGCTATGTAACCCTAAAGGCAAATCAGTTTGCCATTTTTTTCCCTTCGGATTGCCACGCTCCACTAATTGGTACAGGAGTCATTAAAAAAGTGGTGTTTAAGGTTAAAATAGATTTATAGTTGCATAATTTTTGTTGTGAGGCAAATAGGAAACTAAACTGACCAACCAATGAAAATCAATTTAGTACGGATTGTCATAGCTATGGCTATGTTATCATTAGGTGCTTGTGCAACCATTCTGAATACCACAAAACAAAAGGTTAGCTTAACCTCCAACCCAATTGGTGCGGAGGTTTACATAAACGGTAAAAGCGCCAATAAAACAACCCCCTGCACGGTTCGGGTTAACCGCAAGGTAAAAAAAGGCCCGACTAATGGGCGTAACCAGTACGTTTATGAGTTTCGGAAAGAAGGTTTTGTACCTTACACCTACACAGATAAAGCTGAGGTTAGCAGTAAAATCTACCTGAATTTGTTGTTTAGCCTTGCAGCCATTCCTGCCTTTGGAATCGATTTTATATCGGGTGGCGCTTTCTACTACAACGACGATGTTCTGGCTACCCTGCAAAAAGAAACAGCCGGTTACGTGGTAATCCGCGATACCGTGGTCAAACAGGTTTACGTTACCGCCCCCGAAGCCAAGGGTTACATGTTCGAAAAACTTTCCGATGTTGATATTGATATCCCTAACAATAATCTGGAATACCCATTACGCTTTGCCCTTATAATAGGCAATGAAGATTACAGCAGTAAACAGGTAGACCTGAACAAAGAGATTAATGTTGACTTTGCCCGTAATGATGCCAGCGCATTCAAGGAATACGCCATTAAGGTGCTGGGTATTCCCGAAAGCAACATCATCTTTTTGCTCGATGCCACCACCGGGCAGATGAAACAGGCTATAGCCAAGACAAACCTAATAATTAAAAATGCGAAAGGCAAAGCTGAGGTATTTGTTTACTATGCGGGGCATGGCCTGCCCGATGAGGTAACCCGTGAACCATACCTAATTCCGGTTGACATTAGCGGACAAAATGCCCGCGATGGTATAAAGCTAAACGATTTATATGCCAAACTTACCGAATACCCATCGAAAAGGATCATTGTTTTTCTTGATGCCTGTTTCTCGGGTGGGGCTCGCAATAAGGAGTTGGTGGCTACCCGCGGAGTTAAAGTACGCCCCACCGAAAGTTTACTCCAGGGTAACATCGCCACGCTATCGGCTGTGTCGGGTGAACAGGTTGCCCTCCCCTATAAGGACAAACATCACGGTTTTTTCACCTACTACCTTCTTAAAAAGTTAAAAGATACCAGGGGAAATATTACCTTCAAGGAGCTCAGCTCATACCTTGATGAAATTTTACCTTTACAATCGGTTCTATTAAACGATAAAGAACAAACCCCCGTAGTTAGAATTGGCATTAATCCAACTGAAGACCTTGAGAACTGGGTTCTAACCAAATCGAACTAAATGGACTCGTAATTTGTTGAAGTTAAGTTACCAAGCTTAACTTTTTTACTTCACCTATGGTTAAAACGATTTTAAACTTAGTATTGCTCTTCACCTTTCCCTTTCATGTTTTGCAAGGGCAGGAAAAATTCTTTATAAGTGGATACATCAAAGATGCCCAAACAGGTGAAGTTCTTATTGGTGCAACCGTAATAGCCAAAGAAATCAATATTGGCACAGCCACAAATGGGTATGGGTATTACACCATATCGCTACCCCAGGGGGAGTACTCATTATCGTTCGCCTACTTAGGCTATGAAACCGAAGTAAAAACAATCCAGATTAACAGGAATATCAGGTTAGATATTGAGCTATCGCCAAATGCTCAAGAGATACAGGAGGTTGTCATAAGTAGGGAAAAAGGGAATAGCAATGTTCAGCGCAACGAGATGAGCCTTGTGAAGCTCGACATGAAAAGTGTGAATCAAATACCAGCTTTAATGGGCGAAGTTGACGTGATTAAGGCAATTCAGCTATTACCCGGGGTGCAAAGCACAGCCGAGGGAGGGTCAGGGTTTAGCGTAAGAGGAGGCGCATCGGATCAAAACCTTATTATACTCGATGAAGCAACCATATACAACGCATCACACCTAATGGGTTTCTTTTCGGTATTCAATAACGACGCCGTAAAAGATGTTAAGCTCTATAAAGGTGATATGCCGGCATCGTTTGGGGGAAGGTTATCGTCGGTACTCGATATCAGGATGAAAGAGGGAAACAGCAAGGATTACCACGTTACCGGAGGAATAGGAAGCATATCGAGCCGCATAACGGCCGAAGGGCCAATAATGAAAGATAGGAGTTCGTTCATGGTATCGGGCCGAAGAACTTACGTTGATCTGTTTTTCCCACTTATCAACAACGACAACCTCAAAAAAAGTACACTTTACTTTTACGATTTGAACGCAAAGGTAAACCTGACCATAAATCCCAATAATCGTATTTTTGTTTCGGGGTATTTTGGGCGCGATATGTTTGGCCGCGACATAAGCGGTTTTGGGTTTGGTAACCAAACCCTTTCGGCAAGGTGGAACCATATTTTCAAGCATAACCTCTTCATGAACACCACCGTTATTTCAAGTAATTACACCTACTTTTTGGAATCGAACACCAACGATGCCAATGCCATCAGGTGGGAATCGAATATGGAAGAGCTAAGCGCTAAAGTTGACTTTAACTATACCCTTGGCCCAAAATACCAGCTTAAATTTGGCTTATCGAGCGCTTACCTGACATTCAAGCCAGGATTGATTAACGGGATAACCCCCGAGGCATTTATCCAGCAATGGGAAATTCCACACCAACATGCGTTGGAACATGGTGTTTACTTTTCGAACGAGTTTGACCTGGGAAAAATCTCATTTAAAGCCGGATTGCGTGTATCGGCATTCCAAAATATTGGCAAAGGCGAGAGCCTCGTTCTTTCGCCTGACTACAAGGTAATAGATAAACTCTCCCACCCTAAAGGCGATATATTCAACACCTATGTAAATCCAGAGCCACGGCTGGGAATGGTTTACCGGTTAAGCGACAGCACTTCGGTAAAACTTAGCTACTCTCACACCACCCAGTATGTTCAGCTGGCTTCCAACTCGCAGGGTGGCAATCCGCTTGATGTATGGTTTCCTGCTTCGCCCAATATTAAACCCCAGCAAGCTGACCAGTGGGCAGTAGGCTACTTCAGAAACTTTTTAAACAATAAGCTTGAGGCATCGGTAGAGATTTACTATAAAAATGTGAATAATTTCGTCGATTTTAAAGACTTTGCCAGTGTGCTGCTTAACGATGAGCTTGAAGCCGATATCAGGCAGGGTAAAGCATACTCTTACGGGCTGGAGCTATTTACCCGGATTGCCCTGAATAGATGGGAGGGTTGGGTTAGCTACACTTACGGCAGGACTTTCCGAAAAACGGAAGGTGTTAACATGGGTAGAACTTATAGCGCCACATTCGATAAACCACACAACGCCACGGTTGTGCTGAGCTACAAGGTTAACAAACAAATAACCATTTCGGCCAACTGGGTTTACTCCACAGGTCAAACCTACACCCAACCAACCGGTCGATATGAAATAGACAATGTGATCATACCCATTTACTCCGATAGGAATGCCAAACGCTATCCCGATTACCACCGGCTCGACCTTTCTGTAAATATTACAACCAAAAAAAGCCTTACCCGCAAATGGAAAAGCGAATGGAACATATCTATTTACAACCTGTATAACAGGCATAACGCTTGGACTATAAACTTTGTTCAGGACGAGAGTAATTCGAATATAATATATGCTGAAAAAACTTACCTGTTTCCAGTAATTCCATCGGTAACCTATAATTTCAAATTTTAGCCATGAAGAAATTCTCACTAACTATTGGGATACTTGCCATAATAACCGCTGCATGTACCGAAATAATTGATATAGATTTAGACACATCGGACAGTAAGCTAATAGTTTACGGAAGTATTACCACCGACACCATGAACCACTGCATCAGGTTAACCCAATCGGTTCCGGTTTATAGCACCCCTCAAGCCCTACCCGTTTCCAACGCCACGGTTTACATTATGGAAGACAACACCCGTTACAACCTTACAGAGGATTTCAACAATCCGGGTTACTACTACACAGCAGATAATGTTTACGGAAAATCGTCAGCAACTTACAGGTTATACATTGAGGATGTTAACATTAATGGGGTAACTTCGTTTCAGGCGGAAACTCAAATGCCCACACTGATTGAAGGCTACCAAACTGATTACCTGGATTCAATAAATGTTACGTACAACAAGGATTGGGATGGCTGGGTGATAAATGGTTGGGCTAAAGAACCACAGAATATGCGCAATTACTACATGTTCCGTGTGAAAATTAACGATGTTCTTTACAGCGATAGCCTGGACAACCTAATACTTGTTGACGATAAATTCTTTAATGGCACTACCACGAGCGGTGTAACCTATTACTTTATTCGCGAAAGGGATACCCTGAAAGTAGGCAGTAAGGTTACATTAGAGCTATGCGCAATTACCAGTGAACATTACCAGTACCTTATCGAGGCACAAGCAGCATCACGGCCACAATTCCCGCTTTTTAGTCCACCACCTGCCAACCCCAGAACCAATGTGAACAATGGTGCACTTGGTTTTTTTAGTGCGTATGCTATTATCCGGACTTCGTATGTTATGAGTGAAAAAGATTTTATCGGAATACCATGAAGAGCTAAAAGTTAAAAGTTAAAGGTTGAATAAAGGTTCGGGGTTCAAAATTCCAGATTCCAGATTCAAAATTCCAGATTTCAGATTACGAATTACGAATTACGAATTACGAATTACGAATTACGAATTACGAATTAAAGATTCCTTTTTTCGAACAACGAACAAAAAGAGTTAAACGTTAAACGTTAAACGATAGCCAT
>DFYV01000070.1 GCA_002383425.1 Bacteroidales bacterium UBA4073
TATAGCCCCAAGAAAAATAGCTGGAAGTTATATAAGAGAATTTAGTATTTTTTTTGCCTGTTTATTAACTAATTATATGTAAACTTGCGACATTTTATTTTGTTATTGAGTCAGGAGTTCTGAATTTGAAATTCAAAAGATATCAACCATCAACCATATTTCCGAACAACGGACAACGAACAACCGTTAGCATGTCGGCAGGATGTAAAAGAATAAAAGGCGACTGGTAAGGGTCGCCTTTTACGAAACTATCCAAAGGATTAACTATTTTTTCTTTCGGTTTTCCCTGTATTTTTCGAGTTCATAGGCAATAGGTGCAGCAACAAATACCGATGAGTATGTACCTATACCAATACCAACTATAAGTGCGAATATAAAGCCACGTATTACTTCCCCGCCAAAGAAGAACATAGGGATAAGAACTATCAGTGTTGAGAATGATGTTGAGAAAGTTCGGCTAAGGGTATCGTTAATGGCACTATTCATATTTTCTTTCCTGTCGCGTTTGGGGTGCAATTTCATGTACTCACGGATACGGTCGAAAATGATAACCGTGTCGTTAATGGAGTAACCAATGATGGTAAGGATTGCAGCAATAAACGTTTGGTCAATTTCCAGGTTAAATGGGACCCTGTGGTAAAGCACGGAAAACATTCCAACAGTAATCATAGAGTCGTGGAAAAGAGCGATCACTCCACCGGCGCTATAGCTCCAGTATCTGAATCGGATCATGATGTACAGGAAAATCACTGTAAGGGCAAAGAATATCGCAATGTACGCATCACGTCTGATATCATGGGCTATGGTTGGCCCAACCTTAATGGAACTTTGCTTGTAATCGTTCTGGAAGTTGCTAAAGGTAGCACCATCGGCCATGAAGGGTTTAACGCCGAGGAAAATAAGCGAGTCAATCTCGTTATCAACGTTTGGATCGGATTCGCTTATCTTATATTTTGTCGTAATTTTTACCTGATTTGAGGCACCAATTGTTTTTACTTCGGGGGCCTCCCCTAAGAATTGCTTAAGCGATTTGCTCACATCAACGGTTGAAACGGTATTCTGGAATCGAACAATGTACGAGCGACCACCTGCAAAATCGATACCTGGATTCAAGCCGCGAACAGCCAACGATACGATTGCTATGGTAATTAATGTTCCTGAGAAAATGTAAGCTTTTTTACGTAATCCTATGAAATCTATTTTAATGTTCTGGAAGGCTTTGGCTGACAGCTTGGTGGAGAAAATCATGGGGAGGTTTCGTTTTTCCATCCACAGGAGAATAAGCCTTGTGATAAATATTCCACAGAACATCGATGAGATAATACCAATCATAAGGGTTGTGGCAAACCCACGAATGGGTCCGGTACCGAACAGGTAAAGTATAACACCAGTAAGAAGCGTGGTAACGTTACCATCGATGATGGCCGAGAGGGCATTGTGGTAGCCGTCCTTGATTGCCAGGCTTTGACCTTTTCCAGCACGGAGCTCTTCGCGAATACGTTCAAAAATTAGCACGTTGGCATCAACTGCCATACCTAGGGTCAGTACAATACCGGCAATACCGGGAAGGGTAAGAGTGGCACCAAACGAAGCCATAATCCCCATGATGAAGAATAGGTTTGTTACAAGGGCAAAGTCGGCCACTAAACCAGCACTACGGCTGTAGTAAACCAGCATGTAAAGTAAAACAATTATGAACGAAAAGATGAATGAGTTAATACCGGAGTTGATGGCTTCCTTACCAAGCGATGGGCCAACCAGCTGTTCCTGAACTATGTGGGCGGGAGCTGGAAGTTTACCCGACTTGAGTACGTTGGCAAGGTCCTTTGCCTCGTTAATGGTAAAATCGCCTGTTATCTGTGAACGTCCACCCTTAATTTCGGTTTGTACACGTGGGTAGGAGTAAACGTAATTATCGAGAACTATGGCTATGCAACGGCCAATGTTTTCGCTGGTCATGCGTGCCCAGATACGTGCCCCTTCGGAATTCATCTCCATGTCAACTTCGGCTTCGCCTTTAGTATCGCTAAAGGCTTCGCGAGCATCGGTAATGGCGCCGCCATCAAGGGGTGCTTTACCGTCGCGGGTGGTTATTTTAAGAGCGATGAGTTCATAGAAGGTTTTATCCTTATCCCACTTGGGGGGTTTAACCCCCCAGCGGAATATAACATCGGCTGGGAATAGAGCCTTAATTTTAGGCATCCTGAGTATTTCGCCTACCTGAGCGGTATCCTTGATGTGGGCGTAGCCTACAACCGGCCCGGGAGCAGGTTGATTGTTGTATAGGTTAGGTTGTAATATGCTGAACAGGGGGTACTCCTTAGCCATATCAGCTTCAGCCTTCACAGTATCGGATTTCTCAGTTTCCTTTAGTTTGCTAAGAAGTTCATCCTGTGGTTCTTCCTTTGCCTTTTCGTCGGTTTTTTGGGATTCGGCAACCTGTGGCTCGCTGGCTTTCCTGATTTCGGCAAGAGTGCTGTTAGCAGCAACAAAGTTGTTGAAAATCTCACTATACTCGTATGTTTCCCAAAATTCAAGGCTTGCAGTACCCTGAAGGAGTTTACGAACGCGCTCGGGTTCCTTAATACCAGGTAGCTCAATCAGTATTAGCCCTGAGTTTTCGAGCCTTTGAATATTTGGCTGGGCAACCCCAAACTTGTCGATACGGTTGCGTAAGATGTTGAACGAGTTATCAATCGCACTTTCTGCTTCCTCCTTTAGCACTTTCAGTACATCATCATCCGATGAGTCGAAGTTTATACGGCCACGAAGTTCAGGTGTGCTGAAAATTGAAGCTAAACGAGCATTTGGCGCCACTTGCTTAAAGGCCTTGCCAAACTTGTCGATGTAGTGTTCGCTACCGGGCATCTGGTTGGCCAACTCTATGGCTTTAACAAATGCGCTGTCCTGACTGTTATTGGATAAAGCCTTTACCAAATCGGCAACTGACACCTCGAGCATTACGTTCATTCCTCCTTTCAGGTCAAGGCCAAGGTTTATCTCCCTTTCCTTGCATTCCTTGTAGGTGTACTTTTGTATGAAAAGGAAGTTGTAAACTTGCTCCTGCGAAACGGAGTCAAGGTAATGCTCGTACTGCTTAGGATTAAAAATGTTGTTAACCGTTGCATAATCGCGGGCTTTACTTTCTACCCGCCAGGTTACATAAGTAAACGAAAGCTGGTATAAGCTTACCAGCGCTAATGCAATGGCAATAAATCGGATCGCACCTCTATTCTGCATCGTTCTAAAGTATTAGAAAGTTGATAATTTGCCAGTTTTCAAAAATATCGGGCAAATATAATTTTTTTTACGTTAAAAACACCTTACTAATGTTTCGCACTTAATTCTCATAGATTAAGATGTTAAAGTACAAACACATACAATCTTTGTGATATTTGTGAATCCCTTTGAGACCTTTGTGNNACATTGGAGTTATCAATCGCTTGATAATGAATTACATGATAATTTCAATCCATTTGTAAATATTTGATTTATGAGTCGCCACCGAAAAGTCTCTTGCATTGCATGCAAACCAAAAATACGCACGATTGAGGGATAGCACGATGGTACGAGATGTATAAAGATTTTCATAATTTCCACTAGGCTGGATTTGGGTACATAGTGATTAACACCGATATGTGTTCTTATTTCTCCCATTTCGTTCTGTCGTGCTATCTTGTTTTCGTGCCTTCGTGCTTTCTTGCTATCGTGCCTTCGTGCCTTCGTGCTATCGTGCCTTCGTGCTATCGTGATTTTCGGAGCATACTCATTTATAGAATAATCTTGATACGTGCGAAACATTAGCACCTTATAGCGGTTGCTCATTTTAATCATCTGTGTTTTTGATGTAAATACGTTTTCTTTGAATGTTGATGCTTGTGACGTTTCGCATCAAAAAATCGCACCCCAGAATACCCCCAAGGGTAACATTGGCCATATCCGAGTATAGTTCAATGAGATTACTTAAATCGGCTACAGCTACCTCATAGTCAAAAAAATTTATACCTCCAATTTGGATTTGCTTTAGGATTGCAGTGTTAACGTTAGTGGTTTGCGACTCAAAACCTATTGCTAAACCCTGTGGATGGTTATGGATTTCAACATCACCAATAACTGATTGGTTAATTACAGTTCGGGTTGCACCAGTATCAACAACTAACCAGTACTTTTGGTTATTTATCATACTTTCAACAACCCAGTGGTAGCCATCGGTAGCAAAATCGATCAGTTTAAATTTTATGCTCTTGCCCATCGAATTTAAGAATTAAGTCACCTCCGAAAAGTCTCTTTCATTGCATGCAAACCAATGAGAGATAGCACGAAAGCACGATGGGGTGAAAGCACGAAAGTACGAAGGCACGAGATGTATCGACATTTTCATAATTTCCATTGGTTTTAGCATTCGTATATATAGTGATTAACCCCGTAGGATAGTTTATATGATAAAGCAATATGTTTTAAAATAAGCATATATCCAACAGGGTTAAGTTTACGAAAAATAACAAGGTTAATCCCGTAGGATATACTATTAAACGAGATAAATCTATTGTTATACTATATTTATCCAGAGTTTATACCTTCTTCACTATGATGGTACCAGTATCCAACGGGATTAATTTATTGTCAAATATAATTAAATATTTAATACTTCTTAAAACTGTTTTCAACGGGGTTAACACCAATATGTGTTCTTATTTCTCCCATTTCGTTCTGTCGTGCTATCTTGCCTTCTTGCCTTCTTGCCTTCGTGCTATCGTGCCTTCGTTCTATCGTTCTATCGTTCTATCGTTCTATCGTTCTATCGTTCCTTCGTGCCTTCGTGCTATCTTGCCTTCGTGCCTTCGTGCTATCGTGCTATCTTGCCTTCGTGTTTTTCGGGGCATACTCAGAATTGATTTTTTTTTGCTGAAGGTATTGAATTATATCAATGTTTCCTTATATTTCGCTACCAAAATTTTGAGCCCACAGCATGAGTTTTCGAAACAACTTATTCAAGCATCTCTTAAAGCACTCATTGTTAAGGTACTACGGGTTATTTCTTGCTATTACTTTTGTATTAACATTATTCTGGTTTGTAAATGCAGTAAACCAAACAAAGCAATTGGCAACTTCATTTGAACATGGCTTAGCCATTGAGATTGATAGGGTTAGCGTTAAACTCTCTCATCTAAATGTAGGTTCTCGTAATTTCACTTATGACCATCATTTTCGAAGTGCAATACATCAGCTGCTTTTGAACGATAGCGATATACATCAGGTAATAGTAAAATCGGGTAATGAAATAGTCAGGTATTCTACTGATGATGGAGGACATTTAGCTATACTTTATGCCAATGGGTTGTATTTCCCTATGAATGAGGAGCTTTATGGTGGCGATAAATTCCTGAAGATTTATGGTAAGGGGAACTTTACCTTTGTTACACTGGTTCAGCGATTTAATCCTGAATCTGAAATATTTATTGCTGCAGAGCTAAAACTTTTACCTGCTGGCAACATTGAGGTGAATAAGAGTAGTGTCAAATGGATTGCCTTAAACAATTCCGCATCAATTCCAGAACTTCAAAAGGTTTTGGAAAAACAATTCAATGTTGATGTTAGCAGGATGTTGATAAGAGCATTAATCGTATTCATTTCTATTTCGTTGCTGTTCTTTGTTCTTCTGGTATTGCAGGAAAGGCTCAGAGCCGATGCTATTGGAAATGAGTTGCTTTTAGCTGAGGATAGTATTGTCGAAAACCACGATATTAGCAATATCAGTGGCGTGTTCATTGCAATTTTAAAACCTTTTTTGCAAAGAATGCGATTAAGGTTTCATGAATTAAAGGTGCAAAACCTTGAGTTTAGCGAAAGGCTTAGCCAGTTTTACCAGGCATCGGTCGATGCCATTGTTATTCATCACCAAGGGGTTCCAATCTTTTTTAATCCTGCTTTCCTCGAAATGATTGGGTATTCGGAGAGCGTAATTTATAGTCTAAACCTTTTCGATATCATCAAAATGGATGAGGATTTACTCCGGGAGGCAAGGGAAGGCAGGCAGCCTACCATTGAGGCTTTGCTTCGCCAGAGTAGTGGCAACACCTTATACGTTGAGGTACAGGTAAAACCTATTAAATTTAGAGGACAGATAGCCGAATCGGTTGTTATTCGCGATACCACTCACCGCAAGTTTATGGAGCGCGAGCTGCAACTTCAGCGAATGCGACAGGTGAAATCGGTGATTGATGGACAGGAAAAGGAACGTCAGCGTCTGTCGCGTGAGTTTCACGATGGTTTAGGACAAAACCTTGTGGCCATCAAGCTCAAGCTCGAGAGCATTCCCCCCGATGTGGCCGGAGAGCTAAATACTACCCTAACGCAGGTAAAACAAATGTTTAACCATACCATTGAGGAGGTACGACGCATTTCAAATAACCTTATGCCTGCTGCACTGAAAGAGTTTAGCCTGGCAGTTGTATTACGTAATCTTTGCAACGAGGTTGAAAGCAATTCGGGTATAAGTGTGGGACTTACCGTGGGAGTACTCCCTGAACCTATCGATCAGCTTTTAAAAACTTATGTTTACAGGATTATTCAGGAAGGCTTAACCAACGTGATAAAACATTCAGGAGCAAGTAGTGTAAACATAACTGTTTACGCTGATTTCAGCAATTTACACCTAATCATTGAGGACAATGGGGTAGGGTTTAACACATCCATCCCCACTGAAACAGGTAACGGTTTGTATAACATGAAGGAGAGGGCGATTTTGCTGAATGGGAGTATCAATATCATTTCGTCCCAGGGGAAAGGAACTAAAATTGTAGCCGCATTCCCGCTTAAGCCTCAAAACCAATCAGTAAATGGATAAAATAAGAGTTGCGCTGGTTGACGATCACCAGCTTGTTCGCGATGGCATTCGTTCGCTTTTGACAAACCTGCCGAACATAGAGGTAGTTGCCGAGTCCGATTGTGGTAAAACCATGCTAAACCTGATTGAAGAGGTAAAACCCGATATATTGCTTGTCGATATCTCGTTACCTGAGATGTCGGGTATAGAGTTGGCTCGTATGGTTACGTCAAACTATCCCCGCATTAAAGTCATCATACTTTCCATGCACACCGAACAGGAGTACATTTTCAATTCGCTTCGTAATGGGGTTAAGGGTTACCTGCATAAAAGCATTTCCCGAGAGGAACTGATTGAGGCTATTGAGCAGGTTTTTCTTGGAAACGAGTATTTTAGCAGGGAGGTATCGGGTATCATACTCAAAAGTTATCTCCGTCAAATTAAAGATCCCGAAAGGGTTGAGGAATACGAGAATAAAAAGTTAACCCCCCGTGAGCTGGAGATACTACGAATGGTGGCTCAGGGTTACTCGAACCAGCTGATTGCCGATAAGCTTTTTATTAGCGTTCGTACAGTGGAATCGCATAAAAATCATATCATGCAAAAGTTAGAGTTGACTACAACCGTCGATCTGGTTAAGTACGCCATTAAGAATGGTATAATCGACCTGTAAACGTTTGCATTAAGATATATCATTATTTTGATATTTTTTTTTGAAATGGTTATTAAAACCTTACCTTTGCAACCTCTTTGCATCAAAAGATAGGGTTAGTTAATTAACAATTTAAAAACTATTAAACATGGCACTAAAAAACCAGCGAAAGGATTTAGTACGCATTGGCGTATTCTACGATGGGAATTACTTTCTGCATGTAAGCAACTACTACAACTACTTTCATTCACGAAAAAAAAGGTTGAATATTGCCGGGTTGCATGAGTTTATCCGCGATACGGTTGCCAGGGAGGAAGGTGTAGATACAAACTTTTGTCAGCTAATCGAGGCGCATTTTTTTCGGGGCAGGATTAGCGCACAGGAGGCAAGCCAGCGTGGAAATCAGCTTTACAACGACAGGGTGTTCGATGATATCCTGATGTCGGAAGGTGTTATTACCCACTATCTGCCCATTCGCCCGCGTGGTGGCCGCCGCGAGGATAAAGGCATTGATGTATGGCTCGCCCTGGAAGCTTTTGAGCAAACCCTTTACAAGCGTTTTAATGTTTTGGTGCTTATAACTTCCGATGGCGACTATGTTCCCCTTATTCGCAAGATTAACTCTTTGGGTACTAAGGTTATGGTTTTAGCCTGGGATTTTGATTATACCGATGATCAGGGGCGCGAGATTACCACCCGAACATCACAGGAGCTGCTTCGCGAGGTTTCTTACCCGTTACCCATGCATGAACTCATTAACGATGGACTTAAACGCAAGGATAAGGTGGTTGAAAACCTCTTTGCTCTTCAGGATTACAGCCAACCCCGTCAGGTAGCCAAGGAAATAATAATCGATGAGGAGGTTAAGCGCGCTCGCATCCTTAGCGTTAACAATGGTTACGGCTTTATTCAGTTCCCACCCAATAACCTTTTCTTCCATTACCAGGATGTGGAGGAAGGTGAGTTTGAAGACCTGATTGAGGGCGATATGGTAGAGTTTGTTATTGGTACTAACGACAAAGGACAGGAAATTGCCAGAAAGGTTCATAAAGTCCCCGAGTACGATGTGAATTCCTGGTAATTACTAATTCAATGTACGGGGATATGTATTGATATTTAGCCTGTTACATGATTATTGTGTAATTTTTGGTTAAAAAGGTTGTGGGAAAAGGTTAAAGGATAAAGGTTCAAAGTTCGAGGTTCGAGGT
>DFYV01000072.1 GCA_002383425.1 Bacteroidales bacterium UBA4073
AAGTGAGGAATCTGTGTTGAAGTTTATGGTTGATGGTTGATGGTTGATGGTTGGCAGTTGTTCGTTGTTCGGAAAAAAGGAATCTTTAATTTGGAATTTGGAATTTGGAATCTTGAACCTTGAACTTTGAACCTTGAACTTTGAATCCCCGGGCAAGTTACTATAATCATCTTCTTTGCATCTCAAAAAAAGAATTGACCATACAAACTAAGGTTAAAGTTTAAAAAAAATTGAACTACCTTTGTATTTTAATCTCAATTTGCAATGGTAGAGAGCAATAACCTTTACTGCATCATCATGGCTGGAGGGATAGGCAGCCGTTTTTGGCCACTAAGCAGGACTGATAAGCCAAAGCAGTTCATCGACATACTGGGAACAGGGAAATCGTTACTGCAGCAAACCTTTGATAGGATGAGCCGCATATGCCCCCGGGAAAATATTCTGATTGTAACCAGCAGCGCTTACAACGATTTGGTTTATGAGCAAATACCAAATCTCAGGCCACATCAGGTTTTACTTGAACCCATTCGCAGGAATACCGCCCCCTGCATTGCCTACGCAACCTACAAGATAAAGAAGCAAAATCCAAATGCAGTAGCCATTGTAGCGCCCAGTGATCATCTGATATTCAACGAGGATATTTTTGTAGATACCATAAAAAAGGCAGCTGAATTCGCATCGAACAACAATACTCTTATTACTCTGGGTATCAATCCAAGCAGGCCTGAAACGGGGTACGGATACATTCAAATAGGAAAGCCAGTAAGTAAAGTGCCATCACTTTTTAAGGTCAAAACCTTTACAGAAAAACCCAATCTGGAGATGGCTAAAAAGTTCATTGAAAGTGGTGAGTTTTACTGGAACTCGGGACTATTTATCTGGAGTTTAACATCAATAGAGGCAGCCATTGAAAACCATTTACCTGAGGTAAGCAGTATTTTTAAAGAGCTATTGCCAGCATACGGAACCGACAAGGAAACCGAATTAATAGCAACCGCATACTCAGAATGCAGGAACATATCAATTGATTACGGTGTAATGGAAAAGGCCGATAATGTTTACGTTTTTTGCTCCGAATTCGGATGGTCAGACCTTGGAACCTGGGGTTCATTATACACTCAACTACCTCACGATCAGAACGGTAATACGGCCATAGCCAAACAGCTCATGCTTTACCAAACCAGCAATTCCATTTTCAATATACCCAAAAACAAGCTTGCTGTAATTCAGGGACTGGATGATTTTATTGTTGTTGATACTGCCGATGTGCTTTTGATTTGCAAAAAACAGGATGAGCAGCAAATAAAGAATTTTGTAAACGATGTGCTGATAAATAAAAAAGAATTTGCTTAACCATTCAGTGGGTCTTAAAAAAATAAAAGGCCGTGGGTTAACCAACGGCCTAAATTTTATGGTGAGATTTTAATACTCCCACAGGTCATGTTCAAAGTTAAATAATTCAGTTTTTATCCGTTCCGATTCAAGAAGTGTTTGCAACCCTGTAAAGGTGTATTCGGAAATCAAACGATTATCCCACACGTTAGACTCCCTAATTATATAGGAATCGAACCTACGTTTCCAGAATAAATCATCAAAAGAGATTCGCTGGGCGTCGTTGTAGGCATTGAAAGCATCGGTGTTAGCGAGCACATTACGAGCTTCGGGATAATAGATCCAGAATGTTTGAATTCTACTTATAGTTGCAACGGAATCCTCATCGGTTCCCGTATCCGGATAATCAGCTCGGTGTAGTATGGGGCAAATACCAATAACACGAACTTCCATAACAGAACGTTGCTTATCGAAAAACCAATCCTCTTTTACAAGTAACTCTTTAACATCGCCCCAACGAATTACACCAGGTATTATCTGTTTAACTTCCTGTCCATTTTCGTCTATTACAATTTTTTCCTTATCTTCTGCGTTAAGCTGTTTTATCACCTGTTCGTACGATAATCGGGTTGTAAACTCATCATCACCTGGGTCATAAGCATTTATTTCGTTATACTTAATGGCTCTTACCAGTCGTTGGAGTAAGCTCTCCCTATCCTGCATCATTTGAGTTGGGAAGTAAAGGGGATAGTTCATTTTTTGCCTAAGATCGATAATTCGCCAAATTCGTTTTGACCATAGCACATCAGCCTCCCTAACAAACTGGTAGGGAATGGGTACTCGGGCTGGAGAAGTTTCGCGGGTGTAAAAACCATCGCGTTCCAGGCTTTCTCCTCTATCCTGAGCATTTAATGCAGAGGATGCAATTAACATCACAACTGAGAACAATAAAATTCTTTTCATGGCAGTATATTATCTTATCTTTAAAACCAAATCGTTCAAATCGACCACATCACCACTTGGACCCACTGCTTTTACGTCGGTAATGGCAACCTGATTACCAGTCCGAAGTGAAGAGATAATTCTCTTTTGATCATCGGTAAAACGAGAACTTGTTGATTCCTTTTCCTGCAAAAAACCACCTACTGTGGCAGAAACTTTAAAACTTATAACCTTAAACTTCAGGTCGAAGTCAAAGTCCTGAGGCATTTCGGCAACAATACCCAGCGAGGCTGCAAGTTCGTTCTTGTTAACAATTTTCCCAGAAACACCGAGAACTTTTGGAGTTGGGGCCGGAACCTTCTTAACCCTGAAAGTCTTTGTTCCCATGGTTACCCTCCGTCTGCCTTCGGTTTCAGCATATACGGTAATTTCAACAGTTGCGGCTCCGCCTGCGGGTTGAGCAATGTAACTTCCCAAGCCGGCGGGTTTTATGCTTCCACGACTAATGGTAGCTGAAACCTTATCGGGGGCAAAGCCGGGTACAGAAATATCAATGGGGTTTTCAACTCCCAGGTAAAGTACATTCATCTTGGTGGGTGCAATTACCACATTGGGGGGCATTACGGTGTAGGAATGCCTGAAAGGGCGACGGACAAGGGCTCCATCAGGTGCTTTCATTTCAATTAAACCCTGCCAATTTACAACACCGGTTGATGATGCTTTACGGGTAAACACAGCTCGGCCTGTTTTATTCACAGGGATTTCTTCTGTGTTACCAATTGGACGGTAATCGTAACTGTTGGTTATGCTGTTGAAAACCGAATCGTAACGGCAGAGATAAACCTTGGGAACCTGTGTGGTATCGGATGCGGCAAGGAAAATTTCGGCACGAAATTCACTCCCCTGAAATATAATATTTGAGTTAGGAATAACCGTTGCCGAAAGCTTATTAAACTTAAACTCAGAGGCTCCGATGCTTCCCATCAGGTAGTTCAATGCTTCAGCTTCCGCATTAAGTATATCAACCTGTACCTTTGTAAGCTGTGGAATAACTGCAATCAGTGGGATATGTTCAAAACGTGCACTTTCCCATGTGTTATGGGTACCGTCTTCCTTTACAGGAGGGTCGTCAGTATTAAGGATCCCACTTATGGATTTAGCAAGTTCAGGGGCTCTTTCCTGATCGATTAAACCAACAAGATACTCCCTGTAATCTATTAATTTTTGCTTCAAAACTTTTGCCTTGCCGCTTCCCTCGAAACCAATAAGTATTGTAGCTGCCTTATCAAGATTGTCTTTACCCTGAATAAGTTCACTGTTTATTTCACCATTCTGAATAGCTGGGGAATCGTCACCTTCGGATGATTTAACAACTTCTATTTTTAAATCCTGAACATACTGGAATATATCGTTAGTCATAGTCTGAATTTGGTCGGCTTTCTGTTTAAAAGGGCCTACCTTAACAGGATTTATGCTGTAAGCAGCAGCAAATTCGTCATATAGCCGCTTGTTCTTAAGCCTATAGTTCTCAGTTGTTCTCGAAAGACCATTGTCAACTAAAACAAAAGCCTCTAAAACCTCCGATGAAACGTTAAGTGCAAGCATAGCTGTCAGCACGAGGTACATCATGCCAATCATCTTTTGCCTGGGAGTCTCTTTTGCGTGTGCCATAAAACTAACTTAAGCTGTTAAATGCAAAACTGCTACTTTCCATTTGAAAGGGCATTAATGGCTGTTAGCATATTACCGTAAACGTTATTTAGTGTAGCCACATTGCTATTTAACTTTTCAACAGCAAGCCTGAATTTTTCAGTTTCTTCTATGGTGAAATTTAACTTCTTAACCATTCCATCAACTCCCCGATAAACCTTTTCGGCTTCCTTGAGGCGTTGGTTGGTTTCCTGTAGATGAAGTTCATGGGCTGTGTTAAGCGCAGCCATGTTTTTGTTCAGCCGTTCAAGTTGCTCTTTGTAGCCAGTACTTCCATCGGTTATAATGTTACCATTCAACTTCATGGCTTCGGCCAGCTGCTGGTAAGTAGTTGTAACCTGTGAGGCTGTTTGTTTATAGGTGTTGGCAAGATTATCAGCAGAAACTTTCAAATTTTCGGCAACCGATTCAGCCGAGCCAACAATCCGCTCGCTAACCTTTTGGCCTGCATTGGTTAGCTCGGCTTCGAGATTTTTAACGGATTGGTTTACGCCATCCATAAAATTCTTTCCGCTTTCGGACATCACGCCTGCTGCCTGTTGAATATTTTGATTCAAAACATTGATCGACTCATTGAGAGCCTGCCCATTCTGGGAATGGCTCTGCGTGAAGTTGCTCACACTCTCCGATGCTTTAGATAGTTTTTCGTTGAAGTCCTTAACAACGGTTGTCGAATTAGAAATATCGGCTATTTTGCTTGAAGCGTCACTTAACTTGTGGAGCCCAATGCTAACCTTGTCAAATAGAGCCGGACTAATTTCGGCATTTTCAAGCATTTTATTAAACTTTTCAGTAAAAATGAGGGCGCCAGGTACACCTACGGCGGCGGGTTGGGCTATGGGTGTAGTAGCGGCGGTTGCTGCAGGTTGTGCAGCAGATGCAGGAGTTGCAGGAGCAGTAGCGGCACCGCCTGCAGCAGGGATTGATGCCAAAACATTGGATATGATTTGCTGAACTTCCTCGGCTGTAAGGCCCTGGTTTCTTGAACGACGGTAACCCGAAATTTCTTCTTCATCGGACATACCGGTTAGCTCCGGATAAACTAAGGTCCAGTCCACCTCCTCATGAATAGGCTCAAAGGCAGAAAAGAAAAATATTATTGATTCTGTCCCCATGCCTACGAAAAGCATAGTACCTGCACCTTTCAGGTGAAGAATTTTGAAAAGGGCACCAAGTATTACAACGGAAGCACCCCATCCATAAAGATACTTCATGAAGGTTTTCCAGGTCTTGGAGGTAACAATTTCTTCGATATTGAACTTCATAGTGGTAATATTTTCCTTGTTTATTACTACTGGGCTCCAAGGTATGAACGAACGCACCGGAAGCCAATAAATGATTTAGCGGAATCTTGGTACTCATAAGTTCGTGTACCAACCTGCAGAAAATAGCTTATATCCTTCCATGAACCGCCGCGAATCACTTTACGTTTTAAAGCGGGTAAGTCGGATGGTTTTGAGTTATACTTGTAATCGGGATTCATATCGTGCATAAAGGAATATGCACTTTCGTCATAAGCGTTGGCAATCCATTCGGCAACGTTTCCGGCCATGTCGTAAAGACCATAGTCGTTTGGTTCGTAGGTACCAACTGTGAGAGGGATTAAACTGCCATCGTCAACATAGTTACCACGAAGGGGTTTAAAGTTAGCCAGGAAACAACCTTCCATGTTACGGGTATATGGGCCACCCCATGGGTACATGCTGTGTTCCAGGTTACCACGGGCAGCATACTCCCACTCCGCCTCGGTGGGTAAACGGTAATCCTGAATAGTAATGCCTTCAGCAGAAAGATACTTATTAAGGGCTTGGGTTCTCCAGATGCAAAATGCAGTTGCCTGCTTCCAGGTAACACCTACAACGGGATAATTATCGAAAGCAGGATGCCAAAAATAGCTGTTAGTGTATGGTTCATTAAAAGCGTAGGTAAAATCGGATACCCAACAAAGGGTGTCAGGGTAAACATTAACCTTATCGCGCAAAATAAAACTTTGACGGTTATCAACTTTAACCCTCTCTCCCAGGCTGTTTATAACCTCTCCCTGATCATAGCTAAGTGTTTCGTAATTATACCTGTTTCGCTTTTGGGCGGCCTGTTTTATATCAATCCAGTAATACTCAAAGAATAACTTCCGGGTATCGATTTCTTTTCTACCAAAAAGTTCATCATCCTTGGTGTAGTATAAAGCGTTGAGTACTTCATGCTGTTCTTCATCTTCCATGTCGATGGGCATATCCCAGTTTAAGACTGGAGGATCGAGGGGATTCCCGAACTGATCCTCGGTGATAAGGAATTCATCGTTTATTTCACCAAGCATGCGGCGAGCTATGGAATCGCGGACGTAGTACACAAACTGCCTGTACTGGTTGTTGGTTATTTCAGTTTGGTCCATCCAGAAAGCATCAACTGAAATTGTTTTTGTGGGAGAATTGATTGCCCACGCAACATCCTGGTCGTTGCTACCCAAAGTGAATGAACCCATAGGGATAAATACCATTCCCATCGGTGTAGGCTCAACGAAACTTCTTCGCCCTGGAACACCTGTTAATTCACCAGTATTACCAGGCCCACAACCATAAAGTATGGATGCCAAAATGCCTATGGAGAGAAATTTTTTCATAAAGCATCATTTATTAAACAAATAACGTAATTTTTTTCTTTCAATTGCAAAAAATCGTTATAAAAATCTCAAACTTTTATACTGTTGGGGTGGTTTCTCCTTTTTTAGCAGGAAGTTATACCCCAAGTAAAACTCATGAGAACCATCGTTATACTTACTAATCTTGCTGGTGCTAAACTCGTAAGCATAGCCAAACTTAATGCCGTTAAAAAGTTCAAACCCCACTAAACCGGTAACTGCTTCACCTATACGGTATGAAACGCCCCCCCAGAACTTTTTATTGTATCGTACAATGGCATTAAGCGATAATTTGCTTGTTTTTAAATCGCTATGCACAATAACTGAGGGTTCAAACTGCCAGGTAGGGTTTGGAAAATTTACAATATAACCTCCGGTGAGGTAATACTGTCGGGTGTAATGCGCAGCCAGGGCTGCCTTGTTAATTTTAGCTTCGTTAAGGTGTAAAGCCGAAAAACCAAAAAACATGAATTCGGTATTATAGTAAAGCCCTGCACTCAGGTCAAAGTTGATAGCACTTTCTTTTTTATCGGGTATTGCTTCATCGGTGCCCCCTAGGGGGTAATTCCATTTGGGGTCGAGCTTGTTATTTACAAAGCCTGCTCCAATGCCTACCCCTAAATCGCCATTTATCAGCTTAAACTTAAAGCGTGCAGCGTAGGCAAGGTTGATCCCAAGGTCATTATTAAAACCATACTGGTCGTTTAGAATACTTAAACCAATTCCGCTATTGAATCCAAATGGCGAGATGGGCGCATTTATGCCAAAGGCGGTGGTTACTGGTGCCCCCTCGCCAAACCCTGCCCACTGAATACGGTTTATAGCGCCAGTATTAATCATGTTATTCAGGCTACCAGCATAGCCAGGATTAATGCTCAGTGGATTAAAGAGTATTTGGCTAAACTGGGGATCTTGCTGTCCATAAGTATTAGACACCAGCAAAACGCTCACAGCAGTAACAAATACAAGATTTCCAAATACTCTCATTGGCTGCATTAAAAATTAGTTTGCCTGTAAAAACTAAAAAGTAAAGTAAATAAAAATTCTAAATCCATACAAATTTATTAACAAAATATGTTAACAAAAGAAAGAGTACTGCTTTATACCTAAATTTTACCCTGTGGGTTACCAATTAAAAGGACTTTTTTACAAACAGCTCAAAATGTATGTTTTTACATTTGAGAATGGGAGGGCAAAAGTCAAAAGTTTACCCATCAGATGAGCCCGGTCTAAAAAATTTATGGTCGAAAGGAACATAAGACGAAGGTGTTGCTCGTTGTTCGTTGATCGTTGTTCGTAAATATAGTTGATGGTTGATGGTTTACGTTTCACGTTTCACGTTTCACATTTCACGTCTATACTTTAACTTTTAACTTTTTTTTAATGGAATTTGGCTTTTTAAACTGAACTCATTATATTTTTTGGACTTTATATTTTTTGGACTTTTTGATACCATCGCATCCATCGTTGAGGTATGTCGCCATTGCTTGCCGATGTATAATCGGAAGCAGTGCAGCGGACAAGTATTTTACCCCGCATAAGTTTTCGTTTATTCAGGCCAGCTAATTCAAACCACCAATTCCCACTGTGTTCGTTTTTATAAAATACCATCTCAATACCTGGGACATCGATGTTTATAACGTATTTCTTATTGTAAGGTAGATTTTTAAGAGGATTTTCAAGTTTTCGATGCGAAACTCCCTCAATGTAGTGCCATACAACCTGGGCAGCAAGCATTATGGTTTGTTTTTGGGGGCCCTCAATTGCCCCAAGCCCAAAGAGCCCAAAAAACTTGCTGTTTTGCCCCACGCCTGCGTACCGGGCAAGCATACAAACCTCCTCGGCATACAATCCATTGGGATTACTTACTTTTAAACCCGGCGCATCGGATGCACGAACAGCAGACATATCGATGCTAACCAAATGGGCATCGAATAGCAAGGGTTCGGCCTCGTGGATATTTCCGCGCAGGTTACCCAACCTGATGTGCTCATGCTTACGACGTAAAACCCTCTGCTGTATATGCTGTGGTGTAAGATATCCCTGTATGCCAATGAAACTCAAATCAACCAATTTTTCGTAAGGCTCATCCATCAGGTTGTTAACAAAGTTATCTTCGTGAAAATCGTCGTAATTGCCATCCCAATCTATCTTACAGTCAATAATGGCTAAGCGTATAAATTTTTGGCTTATTCGCCAGCCGCTATACACCTTTGATGTAAACTCTTGAGTCCCGCCAATAAAGATTAGCTGTGCTTTACACTCGGTAAGCATCGCCGATATGGTTTCAACAGCTTGATATTGTTGCGCTAAAGTTAAATTTGCAGGTATGTTACCAGCGTCAAATACTCTACCTTTGGGGTAGTGTATGGAGCTAAGCCCCCAGAGCTGTTTTCGGATAAGGTTTGAAGGCGAATCGGAATCCCTTGCATCAATGCCAACAATCAGTATATCGGTAGGATGAATGGTGGCATCGGGGTGATCGTGCAGCCGAATAATCTGGCTTCCCATGCAATGCTTTTTATCAGCAAAAGGGTAACTCCCCACCGTATCGGAAGGGACAAGATAAGCTGTAAGCTCATTGGCAAACATGGTAAATTCTATTTCTTACCTGATTTCTTGCCTTTTTTCCCCGATTTTCCATTTTCTTCCGCATCGGCAATTATTTTCAAGCAATCGTTGTAGGTAAGTTCAGCGGCATTAACCCCTTTGGGTAGTTTATAGTTACTCTTTGCCTTTGAAATGTACGGACCCCAGCGACCATTAAGAACCAAAAGTTCAGAATCTTCGGAAAAAGTTTTGATTACCCGTTGTTTCTCCTTCAATCTACCTTCCTCAATAATTTCAATAGCCCTGGTTAAATCGATGGTCAAGGGATTATCATCCTTTTTAAGGGAATAGAATTTACCATTGTGGCGCACGTATGGGCCAAATCGCCCTACAGCAATTACAACCTCATTCCCTTCGAAAGTACCGATGTTACGGGGTAGTTTGAAGAGGGCTAATGCCTCCTCAAGGGTTATGGTTGAAATCAATTGACCCTTCAGCAAACTTGCGTATTGTGGCTTTTCCTTGCCGCTGGAATCGTTACTGCCAAGCTGGACAACCGGCCCGTATCGGCCAATTCTAACGCTAACGGTTTTACCAGTAGCAGGGTCGGTACCTAAAACCCTCTCCCCTTTGCTATAATCCGATTCCTTTTCG
The DNA here is from genome assembly GCA_002383425.1 of Bacteroidales bacterium UBA4073. Lineage (GTDB taxonomy): Bacteria > Bacteroidota > Bacteroidia > Bacteroidales > Tenuifilaceae > Tenuifilum. Next base: position 9,827 of record DFYV01000072.1, read on the forward strand.
GTTTTTGTTACGTTATCGTGGAAAGGTTTGTAGAACTCATCAATCATCTTGGTCCACTCCAGCTTACCCTCGGCAATTTCGTCGAACTTCTCTTCAACCTGAGCAGTAAAGTTGTAGTTGACAATATCGGTGAAATACTCCATCAGAAAATCGTTCACCACAATTCCAATATCGCTTGGGAAAAGCTTAGCCTTTTCGGCACCGGTTACCTCAACCTTTTGGTTTTGGGATATTTTACCCTGTTTAAGGGTAAGGTATTGGTAAGGTCGTTCAACACCAGGTCTATCTTCCTTAACCACATATCCCCGGGCGATTATGGTTGATATGGTGGGGGCATAAGTTGAAGGGCGACCAATTCCGAGCTCCTCCAGTTTCTTAACCAGGCTTGCCTCGGTGTACCTTGCAGGACGTTGGGTAAACCTTTCCATTGCAACAATTTGCATGGGTTGTAGTACCTGATCAGCCTTAACAAGAGGGAGTAGATCTTTACCACTCTCCTCGCCCTCGTCGTCGGTCGATTCGTTGTACACCTTAAGGAAACCATCGAAAAGGATAACCTCACCTGTGGCAACGAATTGGTACTTTGAACCGGAAACATCAATGGTAATGGTTGTACGTTCAAATTGAGCCTCGCTCATCTGCGAAGCAAGGGTCCGTTTTCTTATCAAATTATACAGCTTCTGTTCGGCTGCTGAACCTGGAATCTTTTCCTTATCGATATAGGTAGGTCTTATGGCTTCGTGAGCTTCCTGTGCGCCCTTGGTTTTGGTTTTAAACTGGCGGGTATGTGCATACCTGTCACCGTACTCCTTTAGGATTACCTCACGGCTTTCTGCCAAAGCCAAGTTGGAAAGATTAACCGAATCGGTACGCATATAGGTAATGTAACCTGCCTCATAGAGTCTTTGGGCAAGGGTCATGATTTGAGAAACCGAAAAGCCATACTTACGGCTTGCTTCTTGCTGTAAGGTAGAGGTAGTAAAAGGTGGAGGAGGCGATTTCCGGCCAGGCTTTTTTACAACATCAACTACTTTAAAGGTCGCTTTCTTACAGTGCTCTAAAAAGGTTTTCGCCTCTTCAATGGTATTAAGCTTTTCCGATAGTTCTGCCTTGAAAGGTGTTTTGGCTTCGAAATCGGCAACAACCTTATAAAATGAGCTGGTATTAAAATTTATGATTTCCCTTTCGCGCTCAACAATAAGCCTGAGAGCTACCGATTGTACACGTCCTGCTGATAGCGCTGGTTTTACCTTTTTCCAAAGTATTGGCGATATTTCAAATCCAACCAATCTATCTAAAACCCTACGAGCTTGCTGTGAATTAACCAGGCGTTCATCAATTGAACGGGGATTCTGAATGGCTTGCTGTATGGCATTCTTAGTGATTTCGTGGAATACTATCCGTTTGGTTTTTTTTGGGTCAAGTTTAAGCACCTCGGATAGATGCCAGGCAATGGCCTCTCCCTCCCGGTCCTCATCAGATGCCAGCCATACAATTTGAGCCTGTTCGGCGGCTTTCTTCAACTCATCAACTACCTTTTTCTTGTCGTCGTTTATGACATACTGTGGCTTATACCCCTTTTTCAAATCAACGCCAAGCTTATTTTTTGACAGGTCGCGAATATGCCCAAAACTCGATTTCACCACAAAATCTTTCCCTAAAAACTTTTCAATGGTTTTGGCTTTAGCGGGCGACTCAACAATAACCAGGTTAGGTATCATACCTTTATATTATTACTTATTTGATTGGCACAAAGTAAAGAAATTGATATGGTTTGAACAAAATTCTGCCAATATATCGAACTTCATTTTTTAAACTAAGCGTTGATTTTTTGTTTACTTAGCAACCATTTTACCCTTTCATCAAAAAATAAAATTGCTTTTTTGCTCCCATAATTTACTAACTTTACGCCGTAAAGTTGTACTACAGGTACAATACTTTTGGAAATGATATAGATGAGTATGCTACGAAAGGCACGATGGCACGAAGGTACGAAGGCACGATGGAACGATAGCACGAAGGCACGATGGAACGATGGCACGATAGCACGATAGAACGAAGGCACGAAGGCACGAAAGCACGATGGCACGATGGAACGAAGGCACGAAGGCACGAAGGCACGAGAGCACGATGGCACGAGGGTACGATGGCACGAGGGTACGATAGAACGATAGAACGAAGGCACGATAGCACGATAGAACGAAGGTACGATAGCGAGATAGCACGAAAGAACGAAATGGTAGAAATAAGAATGAGTCCGGTATAAAAAGCATGTTTTATTTTAGCAAAACAAACTATATTATTAATTATCAGCATTTTAAAAACATTATAAAATTTGTTTTAACTTTATAAACTTTATGAACTTTATGAACTTTATAGACTGAACTCATGCAATGAAAGAGACTTTTCGGATAGACAGATTTTTGAGATATAAGTAGTGCACTGTTATGTTTTATACTGAGCATTTCAGGTTGAAAAGCTGGATTAAATTAACCCTAAACTTTGCACAAGAATGAAACTAAGCGATCCTGCAACAATTCAAAAGTTTAAAAGATGGTTTTGGGGAATAATAGGTTTTGGCTTCCTTTTTATTGTATCAATCTTTATACTGATTGGTCTTGAATTTTTTGGGCCGCTTCCAACCTTCAAAGAACTTGAAAACCCTAAAAGCAATGTTGCTTCGGAGTTGATTTCGGAAGATAATATTGTGCTTGGTAATATTTATAAGGAATACAGGAGTTTTGTGGACTATAATGAAATTTCACCTAATGTTATCAATGCACTTATTGCCACAGAAGATATCCGATTCCACAGCCATAGTGGTATCGACATTAAGGGTTTAGGCCGGGTAATAGTAAAGACATTACTTTTTTCCCAGCGTTCGGCGGGTGGAGGTAGTACCATAACCCAGCAGCTCGCAAAAAACCTTTTCCCCCGCAATATACCAAGTAAACAAAACGCCGTGGTAAAAACCGCTAAGCTGGTTATTACCAAGTTCAAGGAATGGATAACTTCGGTTAAACTGGAACGTAACTACACCAAGCAGGAAATTGCTACCATGTACCTAAACGTGGTTGAATTTGGTAGCAATGCATTTGGCATTAAGGCAGCAGCCAAAACCTTTTTTAACACCACCCCCGATTCACTTACCATTGATCAGGCCGCCCTGCTGGTTGGTGTTGTAAATGCTCCTACCCGGTATAGCCCCGTTCGTAATCCTGAAAACGCACTACACCGCCGCAATGTGGTGCTTGGCCAAATGCTTAAGTATGGGTACATTAGCCAACAGCAATTCGATTCTATTTCAAAACTCCCTATTGTACTTAAATACCAAATGCAGGATCACAACCAGGGTACTGCCACATACTTCAGGGAGATGTTGCGTTTGTTTATCACGGCAAACAAGCCAAACCCAAAACGTTACTGGTCGGAACAACTCTATAAGGAAGATTCGCTCCTTTGGGAAACCAATCCGCTTTACGGTTGGTGTAACAAAAATACCAAACCTGATGGGACTCCATACAATGTTTACACCGATGGATTAAAGATTTATACCACCATAAACTCACGCATGCAGCGCTATGCAGAGGAATCGGTTACTGAGCATCTTAAAAACGACCTTCAACCAGCACTTGATAAGGAGATCAAAGCACGCGGCGGAAAAATTTTTTACGATTTAACCCCCGAACAGGCCGATCATATCATTTACATGGCCATGCGTCAAACCCAAAGATACAGGGGGCTTATTGCATCAGGAGCACCACGCGACAGCATTATGGCTAACTTTAATGAAAAAATACCCATGACGGTATTTTCATGGAAGGGCGAACGCGATACGGTTATGTCCCCTATCGATTCTATACGTTATTACAAACAATTCCTACGTTCCAGCTTTATGGCTATGGATCCACATAACGGCAACGTCAGAGCTTACGTGGGAGGACCCGATTTTAAACATTTTAAATACGATATGGTACGGCAAGGTAAACGCCAGGTTGGTTCTACTATTAAACCGTTCCTTTACACCCTGGCCATGCAGGAGGGTTATTCGCCTTGCACCAAAGTCCCCAATGTTACACAAACCTTTGTTGTTGGCGATACCATTTGGGCACCCAAAAATTCCGGGAGTACCAAGTACGATGGACAAATGGTTACCCTAAAATGGGGACTATCGAACTCAGTTAATAACATCTCAGCCTGGATAATGAAACAGTTTGCGCCTAGTGCCGTTGCAGAAATGATTCACCAGCTTGGCATTAAAAGCTACATTGACCCTGTTCCTTCAATTATTCTTGGAACATCGGAGTTTAGCCTTTACGAAATGGTTAGCGCTTATGGAACCTTCGTGAATAAAGGTGTACAGGTAGAACCAATTTTTGTAACCAGGATTGAAGATAAAAACGGAAATGTTCTGGCAACCTTTAACACCAAGAAAAACGAGGCCATTAGCGAACAAACCGCTTACCTCATGATAAATCTTTTAGAAAGCGTTGTTAATCAGGGTACTGGCGTTCGGTTACGCATAAAGTATCAGCTACAGGGTAAAATTGGAGGCAAAACAGGAACAACACAACACCACTCCGATGGTTGGTTTATGGGGGTTACTCCAAACCTGGTTGCCGGTGTTTGGACTGGCGCCGAAGACCGCTCGGTTCACTTCCAAAACCTGGCTCTGGGACAAGGGGCTAACATGGCCCTGCCAGTATTTGGTTTGTTCATGCAAAAGGTTTACGCCGACCCCTCGCTTGGCATTTCACCTAACGACGATTGGCAAAAACCTTTGCTACCCGGCAATATCAGCATAAATTGCGAAACTGATGTAAGTTACGAGATTAATGAGATTGAAATCTATTAAACCCAAACTTGTAATTAGGTTTTATTTTTAGGTTCTACCACGAATTTAATGATAACTTGCAATTTGTTTATATGTAGTTAAAATGTAGTTCATATTTAGTTAATATGTTGTAATTGTATTCTCTCAAAAAAGCAGGGTAAAAATAAGGTAATAAGGTTAAAAAAGTTGATTGTATTCATTTTGTACTAAGGTTTTTTGATTAAATAAGGTTTTTTATAAACCTTATTCCCAAACTTTTTAACCTTAGTACAAAAATATTGACGTATGAATATTAACCTTATTACCTTATTGGGAAAGGCACGATAAATTTGTTTCTAACCATACCTTTTTGAGCAGATACTTGTAATTAAGAAATTGAAAATATTTAGAAAAAGCAACCATCTTAACCACATTTCAACCACATTTATAACTATATTTAACCACTAAAATAAGGGTAGTACCTATTTTTATTACCTGTTAAATCGAAAATATCTATGAGCCGACTCTAAAAAGAACAAAAACATAAATCTTCTAACCGCAAAGGCACAGAGACGCTAAGTAATGGTTTTTAACAGATGTAAATAACTTTTAATGGCTTCGCTTTGCGCCTTAGCGTCTTGGCGGTGAATTTTCTAACAGCAAAATCGCTGAGATGGTTGATGGTTGTTCGTTGTTCGGAAAAATAGTTGATGGTTGACGGTTGAAAGATGTTCGTTGTTCGTTGTTCGTTGTTCGGAAAAAGGAATCTTTAATTCGTAATTCGTAATTCGTAATTCGTAATTCGGAATTTGGAATTTGGAACCTTGAACCCTGAACCTTGAACCTTGAACCTTGAACCTTAAACCTTTATCCTTTATCCTTTATCCTTTAACTTCTATTTAAAGATTCCGACCCGGAATGGCATCAATAAGTAACTTGGTGTAATTGCTTTTGGGCATGCTGAATACTTCATCGGCAGGCCCTTGTTCTTCGATTTTACCCTTGTTTATCACCAAAACTCTTGTACAGATGCTACGTACTACCGACAAATCGTGCGAAATGAACAGGTAAGTCAATCCCATATCATGTTTAAGATTCTGAAGCAGATCAATCATTTGGGCTTGAGTTGATACATCGAGCGCTGAGAGAATTTCGTCACAAATCAATATTTTTGGTTTGATGACCAATGCGCGTGCAATAACAATTCGCTGACGCTGGCCGCCCGAAAACTCGTGTGGATAGCGATTAATACTATCGACTGGCAAATTAACCTTAACAAGCAACTCCTCTACGGCTTGCCTGGCCTCGTTTCTGCTGCCCAGTCCATGGTAGATAAAAGGTTCCATAAGAGCCTGCCCTATGGTTAACCTGGGATTTAGCGATGAGTAAGGATCTTGAAAAATTAGCTGAACCTCACGCCTGAATCTAAGCAAATCGGTTCCTTTAAGGGTATTCAACGGCTTACCTTGATATTCAATTGAACCACTTTGGGTATCAATTAACCTCAAAAGGGTACGACCAATGGTACTTTTCCCTGAGCCCGACTCGCCAACCAACCCCAAGGTTTCGCCCATGTAAATGCTAAACGAAACATCGGAAATTGCCCTGAACCCCCTTTTAAACCAGCTGCTGGTTTGGTAATCGACATCGATTGATTTCACACAAAAAACAGCGTTTGCCTCATCAGCAGCTTCTTTGCCATCAACAGGTTGATTTATTCTTTTACGATACTCAATTAGCCGACGGGTGTACGGGTGCTGGGGATTTCCAAAAATCTGACTAACGCTGCCCTGCTCCACCAGAAGCCCTTGCTGCATAACCATTATTGTATCGGCAATTTCGGCAACAACAGCCAAATCGTGCGTTATGAAGAGTATTCCTATCTGATGTTTGCGCCGAACATCATCAAGCAGCAGCAGGATGCTTTTTTGTACGGTAACATCAAGGGCTGTTGTGGGTTCATCGGCAATAAGAATGCGGGGGTTTCCGGCAAGGGCCATGGCAATCATCACCCTTTGCTTTTGGCCTCCGCTGAGCTGATGTGGATAGCTATGGTAAACCTTATCGGGGTCGAACAGCTGCATCTCCGAGAACAGCTGTAAGCATCGCTCCCTGACATATTTCCCCTTTAAACCAGTATGTAACTTCACCGCCTCGGCAATCTGTTTGCCACAGAGCATCGATGGATTCAGGCTGGTTTGCGGTTCCTGAAAAATCATCCCAATGCCATGCCCACGAATGCGCCTGTGTGCCTGCTCATCGAGTTTTATTAAATCGACCTCACCGTTACCGGTATCAAAAATAGCTTTGCCACTATTGATTGTTGCATTGGGGGGCAAAAGCCCCATGAGGGCTAACGCTGTTACCGATTTACCCGAACCCGATTCGCCAACAAAGCCAAGTATCTCGCCAGGCATCAAGCTAAAGCTTATTCCTGATACTACCGGTTTTCGGTCAAACGAAACGGTAAGGTCAGAAACCCTAAGCATCAAATATCAACATTAAAGTTATTGGCCTCAATGGCCTCGGCCATCAGGTACCCATGCGCTGTGGCGTAAATTATGGAACGGGTTGCACCCGAACAGTCGCCTATGAACTTCAACCTCGACGAAACCTGATTGTTAAGCCTGTTTGAGTAAAATTTAATTTCGGGAGCGTAAACCAGGTTATCGTTGTTGGCCACACCGGGTATCACCGTGTTAAGATTTTCGATAAAGTCGATGATACTCTCAATTATTCGTCGCGGGAATGCCAGGTTAATATCACCCAGAATATACTTATCGGGTTCAAGCGTGGGTTGAACGCGGTACAGGTTTTTAGTTCGCTTCGACTCCTTGAAATGGCTGTAGGTTTGAAGAATCACCTTACCCTCGCCTGCCAGCAGGTTCGAGAGCTTGGCAACGTACGATCCGTACCCGATGGGATCGTTGAACGGTTCGGTTAAGACAAGCGATACCAGAATGGCAAAATTGGTATTCATGCTCTTCAAGTGCATTTTGGCATGTCCGTTTACCGTTATAAAATCGTCGTAGTTCTCAGTTACCACAAACCCCGATGGGTTATTACAGAATGTTCGCACCATGTAGCCGGTTCGACTCTTATACTTCACCTTAAACTCATACATCTCGCGGTTGATGTCGTCAACAATGTGATTAGGCAGCTCGTAGCGAATCCCTAAATCAACCTTGGTGTTATTCCTTACAATCTGTGGGGATGACATAATTAGAGCGTTAATCAGCTTATGGCCACTACGCCCAACTGCAACCACTGCCATATCGAACTTTTCTGTGCCATTTACCAGAACCCCATCGGATACCTCTTTTAGCTCGGTAATCAGGGTGCTAAAGTGAAACTTGATGTTACGCGATTTACCAAACTGGTTATAGATATTGTAAAGAACCTCCTTTAGCTGGTCGGTACCAATGTGAAAAAACTGTGAAGATATGGGCAAAAATCCTTTTTCGTAAAATTTACGGTAGTACTCTTCCGAAGCAAATGAGAAACCGGTTTCAACCTCTCTTTTTTCGGTAAAGTTGATGTAGTAGTCCACAAATCTTCGCTGTAAAAGAGGATCGATATAAATCTCTCCACCCATCTCATTTGAAACGAATAGCTTACCATCGGAACGCACACCCGAAATACTCGATGAGTATATATCGTTGCTTTTTTCAAAAACATGCAGCTCATGGTTGCTATCCTTGAGCCTCTCGAGCAAGCCAATGGCTGCTGCCCCAAAACCTATAACTGCAATTCTCATAGCTAACCTAATTAATCGACAGATTCACGCCCAAACAGGGAACGAATTAGCTCCTCAATTCTGCCAATAGGCACAACCTTACAGTTTTTTGAAGCGGTATCGAGCCCTTTTGTGTTGTACCGGGAAACGAACATGCGGGTCAAGCCCAGCTTGTTGGCTTCGGCCAGGCGCTGGTCGAGCCGGCTAACCGGACGTATTTCGCCCGAAAGACCAACCTCGGCAGCAAAACATGTGTTGCCGGGTATTGGCACATCGAGGGTTGATGAGAGTATGGCTGCAATAACCGCAAGGTCGATGGCCGGATCGCTTACCTTAAGCCCTCCGGCAATATTCAGGAAAACATCCTTATTGGCAAGCCTAAATCCTGCACGGCGTTCAAGCACAGCCAGTAACATATTCAACCTACGCTGGTCAAAGCCAGTAGTCGAACGCTGAGGCGTGCCGTAAACCGCAGTGCTAACCAGCGATTGGGTCTCAATGAGGAAAGGCCTTGCCCCGTCAATTGTGGCTGCCACAGCAATTCCGCTAAGCTGCTCTTCACGATGCGATAGCAATATCTCCGAGGGGTTTATCACCTCAACCAACCCGCTGCTCTGCATTTCGAATATGCCTATCTCCGAGGTGGAGCCAAACCGGTTCTTCGACGACCGTAAGATTCGGTACAGGTAATTCTGATCGCCTTCAAATTGTAACACCACATCAACAATATGTTCAAGAACCTTAGGCCCTGCTATGCTACCATCCTTGGTGATATGACCTATGAGTATTACCGGCACACCCGTGGTTTTTGCATAACGTAAGAGTGCAGCGGCTGTTTCGCGAATCTGCGAAACGCTCCCGGGCGACGATTCAATGGTATCGGTGTAAAGGGTTTGGATGGAGTCTATTACCACCAAATCGGGGTTAACATTTTCCATCTGGGTGAGAATGTTTTCCAGGAGTGTCTCATTCAGTATAAGGCAATCCTGATTCGTAGGGTTAATGCGGTCGGCACGTAACTTCACCTGACGGGCACTCTCTTCGCCCGATACGTAAAGCACTTTCTGGTGATCCATGCCCAGCGCAAGCTGCAGGGCCAATGTCGATTTACCGATGCCAGGTTCTCCACCCAGCAGAACAATTGAACCGGGCACAATTCCCCCGCCAAGTATTCGATTTAGCTCGCCTACTCGTGTATCGATTCGTTTCTCGTTGCTATTTTCAATCTCCCTGAGAGGCTTGGGAATGGCATTGCGCGAAACATCTAACAGCCCCGGGCGATTCCTTGCCTCCTTGGTTATGCGCTCCTCCACAAAGGTATTCCACTCGTTGCAAGAGGGGCATCGCCCCAGCCATTTTACCGACTCGTACCCACAGTTCTGACAAACGTAAACGCTTTTGGTTTTAGCCACCTAATAAAGTTTATAAAGTTGAAAGTTCATAAAGTTCGTAAAGTTCGTAAAGTTTACCCTGTGAAATAAAATTACACTGTTGAATAAAATTTCTGATTTTCTTTTGCAAAAGCAAAATATTTAACAGGGTATTTCACAAGGTGAATAAAGTTAAAACATTGGAAATAAAGATTATATGTTAATTTCATAACGTTTTTTAAAATGATGAAAATTAAAAACATTGGTACTACCCTTATTTAGTGGTTAAATATTTATACTATATAAAACACTGTTTAAATATAGCTCTATAAATATGGTTTAAATGTGGTTTAAATGT
>DFYV01000071.1:0-44031 GCA_002383425.1 Bacteroidales bacterium UBA4073
TTTTACTTTTGCCTTTTAACTTTTAACTTGATTTTGAACCCTTCGATTTCACTCAGGGCAAATGGTTGATGGTTGATGGTTCATGGTTCAAGGTTCAAAGTTCAAGGTTCACGATTCACGGTTGATGGTTGATGGTTGATGGTTGATGGTTGATGGTCCAAGGTTCGAGGTTCGAGGTTCGAGGTTCGAGGTTCGAGGTTCAAGGTAGATGGTTCACGTTTCACGTTTCACGATTGATGGTTGATGGTTCAAGGTTCGAGGTTCGAGGTTCAAGGTTCAAGGTTCAAGGTTCAAGATTCACGTTTCACATTTAACTTTTCACGTTTAACTTTTCACGTTTAACTTTTCACGTTTCATGATTGACGTTTAACTAACGATTCACGCATATCCTTTAACTTTTAACTTTTAACTTTTAACTCGTTTAGTTCGTTATTCGGGAAAAAAGTTGATGGAATATGCAAATCATAAAATTACATTTTTGTATTTGCATAAATCTTGTATCTTTACCCAAAAGTCTCAGAGTTATGGTTCCAAGAATAATTACAGAGAAAATCAAGTTTCTTGCGGGTAAATATCCTATTATAACACTCACAGGCACAAGGCAATGCGGAAAATCCACGCTGTTAAAATCAGCGTTTCCTGATTATCGTTATGTGAGTTTGGAGGATTTGGACTTGCGAATGATGGCTAAAGACGACCCACGCGGTTTTTTACAAAACTTTGCCAGTAAAACCATTATTGACGAGGCTCAGTATGTTCCTGAACTTTTTTCGTACATTCAAACAAAAGTCGATGCTGAAAACAAAGCGGGGATGTATATTTTATCGGGATCGCATAATTTTTTGCTGTTGCAAAGCATTTCGCAAAGTTTGGCAGGACGGACGGCCGTGCTGAAACTCGCCCCTTTTTCCGTTGCAGAACTTCGAAACGCCTCACTTTTGCCTGATACGCTCAACGATTTCCTTTTTACAGGCTGTTACCCGCGCATTTACGACAAACAAATTGCGCCCGCCGATTTTTACCCGCACTACATTCAAACTTATATCGACCGCGATATTCGCACAATTCGCGAAATCAGCAGTCTCTCACAGTTCTTACGTTTCCTCAAACTTTGCGCAGCGCGGACAGGGCAATTATTGAACATTACCTCGCTTGCAAACGAGGCCGAAATCAGCGTACCTACTGCCAATGCATGGCTCTCGCTTTTGGAGAGTTCTTATGTGGTTTTTTTGTTAAAACCATATCATCATAATTTCAATAAACGACTTGTCAAATCACCGAAACTCTATTTTTACGATACTGGTTTGGCGGCGTCTTTGCTTGGTTTGGAAAATGCCGGACAACTTTCTACTCACTATTTGCGGGGCGAAATTTTTGAAACGATGGTAATTTCTGAAATTGTAAAACAGCATTTTTTCGCAGGGCTTGAACCGCAAATCTATTTTTGGCGCGACAGCAATAAAAACGAAGTTGATTTACTGATTGAAAGCGGAGGACAATTGCAGGCAATCGAAATTAAATCTTCTGCCACAATGAAAAACGATTTTTTCGATACGCTGCTACTTTTTCAATCGTTAAGTGGAATAAGTAATGAAAATCTGTTTGTTGTTTATGCTGGCGAAAACGATTATACGACAAAAAATGGCAAGTTTATATCGTGGGAAAATCTATTTCAGATTAAAAGTAGCTATCCCCGTTCGGTTTAGGCTCCGCCTAAGTCGGATGTATAAATGCAAGCTCCAGCCTGCAATGCGCAAAAAATAGTTGATGGTTGATGGTTGATGGTTGATAGCAATCGTTGTTCGTTGTTCGTTGTTCGGAAATGTAGTTGATAGTTGATGGTTACGTTTCACGTTTAACTTTTAACTCGTTTTGTTCGTTGTTTGGAAAAATGGTTGATTTTTGATGGTTATATGTACATGCCTAAGTTTATCAGTCATATATTGGTATAATGGAAATTATTGTATCAGCAAATATTGGGAATAAGTTTCTGCAAGGGTTGCAGGAGGTACTAAACGTGATTTATCGCATTAACCAAAGCGATGACAATGAAGATGTAATCATTTTTCAGGACAATGTTTTTGTAACTCCCTTATTTATTTTACCGTTGTTAGTTTATGTGAATAGTTGCAAAAAAAGGATCATTTATCGATATGCTAATAAGTATTTGGATACGATTCGATTTGGGAGCGGCGGGCTAAAACCTGAAGAATTGGGATTAAAAGTATTTCATGATTTGATGGAAGATTATTCATTTAAAACATATATCCCCATTATTAATTTCCCGACCGAATTCAAATTTACCAGCGAAAGGAACGAAATTCTATCGGCTATTGAGGGTTTAATATCACGACAGGTACAAGCTCAAACTAATATTATTGCAGGTTTAAAATACTTAATTGAGGAAAGTGTTGATAATATCATTGAACATTCCGATTCCAAAAGAGGTTTTATATTCAGTCAGTCCTATCCAACCAAAAAATATTTAGATATCTGCATTGCTGATAACGGTATTTCTCTATTGGGAAGTTATTGCAAAATGAAGGAGAATGTATTTACAGATCATCTTTCGGCAATGAAAGCAGCAAATTCAGGTATTTCAACAAAAAACTTACCTGCTGCTGAAAACAGAGGCTATGGTATTAAAACCTCGAAAAAAATGCTCATAGATGGTTTGTCTGGGAATTTTGTGATGCTCTCGGGAAATGCTCTCTTTTTAAAATCTAAATTAGTGAGTCCACTCCGAAAACACCTAAAAGTATAATCTTATCACAAATTTACCACTGATTTTCAGTCAATTGCAATCGGTAAAAGAGCAAAAAATTACTTTTCGGAGGGGATTCAATTAGTAGATCAATTTTTAGCTTTGCCCGACATTGCTACCTGGCAAGGTACCATTGTTGCTATGCGAATACCGTATGTAAATGAGAACTTTAATTATATTAATTTTGTGGAATAACAATAATTTTTTAGTTTTGTAATATGAAAGTGAAAGTCATAGATATTGCTGAATCTGTCGGCCAGGATTTGAAATCGAGAATCGAAGTGAGGGTGTTTCATGATAAAATTTTAAATAAAACCAAGACACATGTGAGGATCGATTTCAGGAATGTAAACTTTGCTACCCGAAGTTTTATGGATGAGTTCTACAATATGTTTATTGCCAATGCTGATGTAAATGTAGAGCTGATAAATCTTTCTCCTGAAATAAAAGCAATGCTTGACGCGGTTAAGTCCACTCAGCATAGACCCACCAAATCAGCTGTAAAGATTTCGTCTGATTCCGATATCAAATTCTCTTCCATTTCACAAGTCAATAAGTACCTTGAAGAATTGCCGTTCTCCTAAATCATCATTTTTCCGCCGTTCGGCTTGGGCTCCGCTTAATTCGTTTAATAAATGCAGGTCACAGCCTGCAATGCGCAAAAATAGTTGATGGTTGATGGTTGATGGTTGATAGCAATCGTTGTTCGTTGTTCGTTGCTCGGAAATGTAGTTGATGGTTGATGGTTGACGGTTCAAGGTTGCTGGTTGTTCGTTGTTCGTTGCTCGTTGTTTGTAAAAAGGAATCTTTAATTTGTAATTTGTAATTTTGAATTTTGAATTTTGAATCTTGAACAATATCCTTTATCCTTTAACCTTTAACTTTTCTATCACCTCAAAAAAAATATCCAAAATCTTAAACATTGAAAAAATTATGCATCATTTTTGATACTTTTATTAAATTTTTGTTGTTGCAAAAGTGATGAGGCATTTACTGATTTATAGAATCTACCGTATCAATTATCAAAAACTCTAATAATGATTATTCCTGATATTACCGATGTATTAACTCTGATAGTACTGGTTTTTTTAACATCATTTTTGCTGGTGTACGTGGTAAGGAAATTAGCCATAAAATTTGATGTGGTTGACAGGCCCGATAGCCGACGGGTTCATTCGGCTGTAACCCCCAGGGGCGGTGGATTAGCCATAATTCTTGTTTGGTATGTTTCGATCACACTACTTTTTTTTGAAGGGTTTATCGATAAAAAGTTATACCAGGCATTAATGACTGGCTTTGTGCTGGCTGCTATAAGTTTAGTGGATGATATTTTGGGGGTTAAACCCATTTATCGCCTTATAGTTCAATTTGTGGTGGTTATAGCAGCATTTTACCTACTTGGTGGAATAAGAAAACCAGTAACTTTTGGCATTGATGTACTTTCAACGCCAATTCTAACCTATCCTTTAGCCATAATTGGAATGGTGTGGTTTATAAATCTTTACAATTTTATGGATGGTGCCGATGGAATAGCATCCATACAGGCCATTATTGTGGCGCTAACACTATTTTGGTTTACAGGTAGCTTAGAATTATTAGTTTTGGCTGCATCGGTTCTGGGATTTTTGTACTGGAACTGGCCAAAAGCCAAAATATTCATGGGCGATGTGGGGAGTACTCAGCTGGGATTCATCCTGGTAATTTTAGGGTTGCATTACTACAATACTTTAGATTTTTCCATTTTCAACTGGATGATGCTTACTTCACCTTTCTGGTTTGATGCCACCCTTACACTTTACAGGCGTTGGCGAAACGGCGACAAGCTAACAGCTCATCACAATAAATTTGTTTTCAAACGCTTTGTACTTGCCGGCTATTCACATGAACAGCTCGACGTTGCACTTATCCTCATTAATGCTTTTATAATTATACTGATCTCACTGTTTCGTGAATGGGATTTCTTAAAAATACCTGTTTACGTGTTTACCCTACTATTTCTTTACATGCTTGTCAGGCTTGTCGATAGGATTTATCCCTTTACTAAGGATTAAATGGTTAAAAGAATACTATCGTACATACAGCAAACCGAGGTTATCCAAAGCGCATCGGTGCTGGTAGGGGGAACGGTTGTTGCACAAGCAATACCCATTGCCTTGCAGCCATTTCTACGACGCTATTTTGAACCCGCCGATTTTGGCTACTATTCAATATACATCAGTATTATTGGTATTCTAATGGTGATATCCAGCCTTAGGTACGAGCAGGCCATCGTACTTCCAAAAGCCGATTCCGATTCAGTCAAACTGGTTAACATCTCGCTTTCAATAAGCTTGATTTTCAGTATTATTTTGGTTGCGATTGCACTTTTATTCCATACATCGATACTAAAAATTTTAAGCTTACCACAGGATAGGATATATATACTATTCTTAATTCCGCTGGGAACTTTCCTTTTTAGCATTTTTCAGGTTTACAACTACTGGTTAATTCGTAAAAAAAAGTTTAAATCGATATCGGTCAATAAATTTTCCCGACGAGCGGTCGAAGGTGTATCGCAATCGACTTTTGCAATAACGAAATACTCAGGAGGTCTGGTTTTAGGCGATGTTATAGGCCAATTGGTTAACGCTGTAGTTTCGTTTTACCAGTCGGTAAAATGTGGATACAGGCTGCAGTTTGTTAATCCTAAAGATGCAGGGCGTTTGCTGAGAGAGTATGCAGTTTTCCCAAAGGTTAACCTATTACCTGCATTAATGAGCACAATTTGCTTTATGCTTCCGGTGGTTTTTATAAATAAGTACTACTCAGCTGAGGAGGCAGGTTACTTCGACCTTTCCAAGTTAATCCTTTCAGTTCCACTTGCTCTGGTTGCCAGTTCATTCTCAAGCGTAGTCCTCAATAAAACGGCTGATTGTTACCGCAACAAAAAGCCATTTATAGGAGAGATAAAGCCTCTAATTTGGATTGTATTGGCAATGAGCCTGCTTGAGGTACTGATTATTGTTTTATGGTCCGAATCACTTTTTACAGTTATCTTTGGTGATAAATGGCTTGTGTCCGGTGAAATATCCAAACTATTGGTTTTTCCCTATGCCCTTAATTTTATTACCTCATCGTTTACTTCGCTTTTTGTTGCACTAAATAAAATTACATGGCAAAGCGTATGGCAGGTGTTTTACTTTTTAATGATTTCAACACTGCCCTTTTTATCGGGTCTTAGCTTTGAAAATTTTATTTTTGCCTACACCACAATTGAAGTGGTTGCCAACAGTACGATGATTGTTTTGCTCATCCTATTAGTTAAAAATACCAATGAGGCAAGGGATTAAAAAGGTACTTTTCATTGAACCGGTTTTTGCTCATTACCGACACGATACCTTCAATAACATTTTTAAAACGGGTAATTTAGAATGTTATTTACTTGCTGGTACTAACTACGAAGGCATTAAAGAATCGGATTTACCGGATGCTATAAAGAGCAAGTATATAAAACTTTACTTGGGGTTTAATACATTTTATTATCTAAAGGGTACTCTTCATTTTTTAAGAAGTTATAAACCCGATATAATTGTTTGCTCAGGTATCGACTTTAGGCATTTGCATACATTACTTGCTTTTTTATGGTCAAGGTTTTTTAAGGTTAAATTTGTATGGTGGTCACATGCCGGATTGGGAAATCAGGGTAGAATAGGACAAAAGTTACGCGCTATTTTTTATATGTATTCCGAAGGAGTTATTGCGTATAGTAATAAGGGTAAAAATAACCTTACCCAGTTAGGCATTCCCGAAGGTAACGTGAGAGTGGTAGGAAATGCACTTAATAGTTCCGATTATGGATTTGATGCAGTTAATAGAAATCCGCAAGATGAGGCCATATTGCTTTTTTCTGGTCGAATAACACCGGAAAAGAAACTTGATGTGCTAATCAGAGCCCTAAAAATTCTCAAAGAACATGGAATAAAATTCAAGTGTTTAATAGCTGGTGGAGGTGATTTAGAATCTTATCAGGAATTAGTCGAGAATCTATCTCTTAAAAATGAAGTGGTTTTCTTGGGACCTAAATATGGCGAGGAACTTAAAGCTTATTTTTCAAAATCCATGCTCTTTGTTTATCCCGGAGGCATTGGTTTATCAATGGTTCAAGCTTTATCGCATGGTTTACCTGTAATAACAACTGATGCTTTTAAGCTGCATGGCCCTGAGATTGAACTTCTTAGTCCTGGTGTAACGGGTGATTTATTTAGGGATGGAGATTCCAATGAATTAGCTATTAAAATTGAAGAATGGTTAAAAAAATTACGTAATGAAAAGGAAATTATTGCATCGGTTTGTAGAAATCGGGTAAAGGAATATGGTTACTTACCCGAAATGGTAGCATCCAAGATCACCGAATTCATTAATCATATTTAAAATGAACGGGTTGTACCTTAGATATCGTACTTTCTTCAGAAATATTGTTATTGATATATTATCATTCCATACTAAACCCGAACCTGGAGTGCATATACTAAATGGTCATTATTTGAGCTTAAATGATAATGCCAGCCCGGAAATATTTAATGATTTACTGCAAGGTTTAAAAAATAGAGGGGTCAACTTTATCAATTTTACCGAGGCCATAACTTTAATAGTTAATCGAAGTATTCCAAAGGGAAAGTGTTTGGTTGCGTTTACCTGGGACGATGGTTTTGAGGAGTGCTTTACTAAAATAAAACCAGTCTTAGACAGGTGGAATCTGAAGGCTGCTTTTTTTATCAATCCCAATTTTATTGATGGTGATAGTAGTTATAGGGAGCATTTTAAGCGTGAAGTGGTGTTCACCGATAAAAATCCCATGACCTGGGAAATGATTAAACAGCTTGCAGCCCAGGGGCATACAATTGGTGCTCACACTCTCGATCACCTTTCGCTCAATTCCAATGATGTTGATTTCCTGAAGCATCAAATTGATGGCAGTAAAATGAGAATTGAAGAGCAGCTGAATACCGGGGTCAGTCATTTTGCCTTCCCTTTCGGACAGCTGAAGTATATAAGTGCGGTAGGCGTAGATGTTGCTTGCAATGCTTTTCCGTTTGTTTACAGCCAGGATAATTATCGCCGATATTTTTCGTTTGAGGGTAAGGTAATCAATCGCCGGCATTTTGAGTGCGACTGGCCATTGAACCACGTCATCTACTTTTTAAAATCGAAATCATTTTGAGAAAGTTTGATGTACTGATTGTTGGCGATTTTCCGCCCTCTACCCATACAGGCATTAGCATGGTTAATGCTTTGGTGCGCAACATACTGGCTAAGCAGGGCAAAAGTGTTTACGCTATTGATGAGTCGGCATGGATCCACAAGGGGCTTAAGCGTGTAATACATTATGTTTTTGGCTCGCATTTTCAGCTTATAGCGTTTCTTCTGAAATCGAAATCCGATTACGTTTATCTTAATATTCCACTTTCGTTAGCTGGTCAGCTCAGACTACTATCAACCTGCTTTATGGTTAGAACTTTATCGAACCACACAAAGCTAATTGGGCATATCCATAGGGGTGATATACACGACTATGCCTATCGTTCCCTATTCAACCGATTGCTACTAAAAGTAAACCTATCGTTTTTTAATCGCGTTGCAGTACTGAGCAGGAAATTTGAGGATGATTTGCTTGCGGTAAAGGGTACCAAAAATACCATGGTAATACCCAATACATCGCTTATTGAAGTTAAGAATAAAATTGCAGGCAAACCCTACAACCGCAAGTTCGTATGTATTTCAAATATAATTGAGACAAAAGGGCTGAGCGATTTGGTTTTAGCGTTTTCGAATCCCAAGTTGAAGGATTTTAGGTTAAGAATTGTAGGCAGTATTTACGAACCATTTTTTTACCAGAAATTGAAAGAGTTTACTGGCGATAATGTTGAGTTTATAACAAATGCCAGTAGAGATGATGTTACCAATATTTTGAAGGAATCGGATTGTTTGATTCTTCCATCGTGGAACGAGGGGCAGCCCCTGGTTATTCTCGAAGCCATGTCGCTTGGCATACCAGTCATTGCTTCTGCTGTTGGCGATATCCCCAACATGCTTGGGAACGATTATCCCTTTTTATATCAACCCCGCAATGTGAATATGCTCGTGGAAAAGATAATTGCTTACGATCGGTTTGAGCGTAAAGGAGAATTGGGTGCCCGTTTACACTCCTTGTATCATAGCAGGTATTCGAACGATGTATTTGAGCAAAACGTAATCAAACTATTTTCATAGGATGACTTTGAGAAAGATACTTTTTGTTTCCCACATGTTTTACCCCGATCAGGTTGCAACATCCAACCTTTTCACAAAGCTATTCGAACGAATTGCCGAAACTGAGAGTTACAGCATAACGGTTTGGTGTGCCCAGCCCTTTTACACCACTCGTAGCAGGCAACCCTTTTACCGCCGGCATAAACAGATGGATGTTTACTGTCTCGCATCAACCAATTTCAGTAAGGAGAGATTAACTGCGCGGTTCGTCAATATGCTTACCTATACCGTAAGCGTTTTTTTCCGGTTACTTTTCCTGAAACGATATAAATTCGATTTGCTATTTGTCCATACAGCCCCTCCATTCCTTGCAATACTGGTGATATTACTGGCCAAGTTTAAAAGGGTGAAGGTGGTTTACGTGTTAATGGATATTTTCCCCGACGGTTTGTTTCGGTTGAATAAGGTTAGTCCGAATAATCCATTTATAAAGATTTGGAAGAATTGGCATCGAAAGGTAATGTTGAAATCGGATAGGGTGGTGGCCATTGGTCGCGATATGCTGCAATGGGCTAAAAGTGAAGTACCCTCAATGGATGAATCCCGGCTAAAGTATTTACCTTTATGGCAAGATGAGAAAACGTTGAATCCAATTGATTTTGAATTGAATCCTTTTGTAAAGAAGTACAGGCTATCGAATTATTTTGTGGTACAGTTCTCGGGGAATATGGGATTATGGAACGACCTGGAAACAGTTGGAAAGGCTGTTGGTATCGGAATTGATGGGGTGAAATTTGTGTTTATAGGCGATGGAATCAGGAAAAAGGAGCTTATTTCAGCTATGGGACATGATGGTTTGAATAGAACCCTATTTTTTGATTTCCTCAGCAATGAGGAGTATGCATATTCTGTAACTGCCTGTCATTGTGGCCTCGTAACACTCCTACCCAAAGCAGTTGGAATGGGGGTACCCAGTAAAATATTTGGAATTATGGCGGCTGGGATTCCGGTTCTTGCCATTGCACCAAAATATTCTGAAATTGCCATGATAGTTAATGAATCGGAATGTGGGTTAGTTTCTGAGCCCGGTGATGTTAAAGGCTTGATCGATAACATAGCTTACTTAAAACAAAACGAGCAAATTCGTATGCAAATGGGTATAAATGCCCGTAAGTCCTTTGATTCAAAATACACTACGGCCAAAGGTGCCGAAAATTACATCACCCTTTTTAACGAATTACTTCAATGAAATTTTTATCAAGTGTAAGATCGGTTCACCCCTATGCCTTAGCATTGGTGGCTTTTTCAATCCCCTTAAGCTATAGGTTCTCCTTGTATGCTCTTGGCCTTGTGTACCTTTTATCGCTAATCGGCATAGTATATCAGCCTTATACTCTAAGGCTTTCTAAAAACAAACTGTCAATTTTAATTGTATTGTTTGGTTTAATACATATAATTTCACTTTTATATTCAAGTAATATTGAGTACGGAGTTAGTGATGTTTTTCAAAAGCTCTCTTTATTCCTCATTCCCCTGGCATTTATTCCATTTAAGCTGAGTAAAACTGAAATAAAACTTTCCGAAAATTCATTTTTAGTGGGTTTACTGGTGAGTTCAGCTTACCTGTTAATACGTGCAGCGTATCGTTCAACTTACCTAACGCCAGTTGGCGTTTTCTTCATGCCATATCCCGTTGGCGTGCCATGGGAAAATTACTTTTTTTACGATTTATTGGTTCAGCCCCATCATCCTACATATTACTCCATGTATCTTTCGCTGGCAATAGTACTATTTGCCTCAAAAATTAGGTGTAACCATGGTAGTAAAATGAAGTTGGTTTACATAATTGCAATTCTTTTTCTGGCGGGTATGATCTTTCTGGCATCATCCAAAGCTGGCATTCTTACAGCATTTATAATTCTAATAGCTATTCTATTCTGGGTTCTTAAGAGGAAGGGTAAAGTAGTGGCAAGCCTAATTCTAATAGGTTTTACTGTTGTTGGGGGAATATTTATCTCAAGGAACGAAAGGGTGAAGAATCTGGTAAATGCAATAGAATTGAGAAATAGTGCCGAAATCCCTGATTTCGATAAAAAATTAATAGCTGATAATTTAGTGAGATTAAAAATTTGGGGCTCAATACCTCAAACATTAAATAATTTTAGATGGATTACAGGGGTGGGCGTTGGCGACACTACCGATGAGCTGCTTAAGGTTTACAAAAAACAAAATATCGAATTAGCATTAGATGAAAAACTAAATGCCCATAACCAATACCTTCAAACCCTACTTGCAACAGGAATATTTGGTCTTTTGCTATTACTTCTAATATTGGGCTACGCAGTAGTTATCTCAATTCGAGACAAAAACATGGTACTACTTATCTTTCTTGTAATAATCTCATTTAATTTTTTATTCGAATCGATTTTCGAAAGGGTTTTTGGCGTTATATTCTTCACGTTTTTCATATTGTTATTCAGCACCCATTCAAGCGAAACGTAAATTCAGAGCTGACAAAGCAATAAAAGAAAAGCCGGAATACATCCGGCTTTTTTGTTAGTAATGTTTCTTGCTTATTAGTTCCCATAGTTGCTTTCGGTACTGCCATGCTATCGACATTGCAAATCCTAAAAGGGCAAAAAGTAAACCCCACTTGATGGCATACTGTGAGTAAGGGTTATCGGCCTTTGATAAGGGGGTAAAATCCTGAACTACTGTAATTGGCTCGCTGTTGATATTTAAATCCTTTTCAAGCCTTAGTTTTTCTCTTTCGAGCTGCAATTTTTGTCCATGGTACAGTTTCCTGTCCTTTTCATTCAAAACAACCATTTGGTTCGAGTTAGCCCTTTGCATTTGGGGTAGTTCAAAATACTCTACCGTTTGAAGGCTATCGAGCTTTCGTATTTCTGCTTCAAGGGTTTCAATTAAAATTCTATTTTGCCTGATACGTTCATTGTTATTATCAATAACGAATTTATTCTTATAGATATAGTTTTTAATGCCATCGCGCACCAGAGGGAATACGTTTTCGTTAAAAACCTCCAACCGAATCACAAAGTAGCTATCGAGGCGTTTTACTGATGTATCTTTTGGGTTATATTTATTATAGTAGTCGGTGTAATCGGGAATACTATCCTTATCAATATCAATTGTGTAAAACGCTTCAACCGATTTTATTTGCTGGGCTTTGGCCACATCGATATTAAGGTAATTTGCAGCAATGTCAAAGTTACTTTCTTTGAAAAGGTCGTTGATCAAATTAATGGAACTCACTATGTATGTATTATTGATTGAATTCGAAATGGCGGTCATTTCCGATGAGTAGTACCTTCGGGTACTGGTAAACATTAAATATGCAAAAACCAGTCCCAATATTGCAAAACCGACAATCCACAGGGCTTTTCGCAGTAAAAGTTTAAGCAAATCAAGCAAACGGTTGAGTGTCCAGTAAGTGGCATTGCGGATGCCTCGACCCATTCTGTTAAAGAGTTCAAGCAGGTCGATTTCGTCGTTTGCTTGTGGGCGGGTTATCTGTTCATTATTCATAGGTGTGAAATTCGTTAGTTTGCATTTTATTTTCGTAATACAAAAATAGTATTTTTGTGCAAAATCATCAGAAATGTTGAAAATTTTAGTTACCGGTGGAGCAGGATATATTGGTTCGCATACGGTTGTTGAGCTTATAAATGCTGGTTTTGATGTGGTTATTGTTGATAATTTTTCTAACTCATCGCCTGCCTCAATTGATGGAATTGAAAGGATAACGGGTGTTCGACCTAAACTATACGAGGCCGATTGCTCCGATGTTTCTGCCATGCGAAGCCTGTTTTCGTCCGAGGGTAATATATTAGGGATAATTCATTTTGCTGCGCTTAAGGCAGTTGGCGATAGCGTTGAGAGGCCGCTCGATTACTACAGGAATAATCTGCTTTCTACTATCAACATGATGCAGATGCTGAAGGAATTCAGCGGTAAGTATATGGTTTTTTCCAGCTCATGCACGGTTTACGGTCAGTCCGATGTGTTACCCGTGACCGAGCATACACCTCGAAAACCGGCTATGTCGCCTTACGGAAATACCAAAAGTGTAGGCGAGGATATAATTCAGGATGCGGTAAGTTCTACCTCAGGTATCCATGCCATTGCTTTAAGGTACTTCAATCCAATAGGCGCTCATTCCTCAGCTGAGATTGGAGAACTGCCATTAGGCAAACCCGATAACCTTGTACCTTTTATAACTCAAACCGCTGCAGGTATTCGTGAAAAACTTCAGATTTTTGGTGGCGATTATAACACCCCCGATGGCACAGCCATTCGCGACTATTTCCATGTTGTTGATCTGGCACGTGCGCATGTACTGGCTTTGCAGAGGATGATAAACGGTAAAAGTAAATCGGCTTATGAGGTTTTTAATGTTGGCGCAGGAACAGGAGTTACTGTATTAGAGATTGTAAAGGCTTTTGAGCGCGTTACCGGAGTAAAATTAAATTATGAGATTGTAGGACGAAGAGCAGGTGATATTGAAAAGGTTTGGGCCGATACCACTTTGGCGCAGCAAGAACTTGGCTGGAAAGCACAAAGCACGCTTGAACAAGCGCTACTCACCGCATGGAACTGGGAAAAGCGCGTGCGAAGTGGGAGAATAAAAGGATAAAGTTCAAGGTTCGAGGTTCGAGGTTCAAGGCTTGCTCTGAGTGAAATCGAAGGGTTCTAAATTTCAGATTTCAGATTTCAGATNNATTTCAGATTTCAGATTCCAGATTCTTTTTTACGAACAACGAACATCAAACAACAAACAACGCTTATCAGCCATCAACCAGCAAGCGTGAACCATTAATCGTTAACCTTGAACTTTGAATCATCAACCATTTTAACGTTGTAAAGACGCACGGCCGTGCGTCTCTACTTGCAAATCATCAAACATCAACGGTCAACCAACAACCATAAACTATTTTTCCGAGCAACGAACAACGAGCAACGAACAACGATTGCTATCAGCCATCAACCATCAACTACTATTCTGCTATGAGAAAAAAGATGTTTTTCAGTAACATGGTAATGCGATTTACAAAATGGTCGCACACGGGTTACGGAGTATTCGAAAGTTTTAAAACAGTAGTAAACATAGGGGTTTTGCCTTTTTCGTACTGTTTGCTGGCCATGCCTATGGCAACTTTTGCCCAACCCGATAGCGTAGCAATTACAAAAAATGTTGATATCGAAGAGGTTATTGTAAATGCGCGTAAAAAGGCGAGTACTTACTCGGAGCTTACCAGGGTAGTAAGGGTAGTTAGTCGCGAGGAACTGGGGCAGCTTAAAGCCGCAGCGCTTGGAGAGTTGCTTGAGCAGGTGGCAGCAATCGATATCAGGCAACGTGGCACTCACGGAGTACAGTCCGACATAAACTTTCGGGCAGGCTCGTTCGATCAGGTGTTGGTTCTCTTGAATGGCATCAATATTTCCGATCCTCAAACCGGTCATCACAATTTAAATATACCCATTAATATTGATGCAGTAGATAGAATTGAGATTTTGCAAGGACCTGGGGCAAGGGAATATGGTACTGGTGCATTTGCAGGGGCAATAAACATTATTACAAAACCTCAAAATATTAATACCGGACAACTCTCACTTTTTGCCGGAGAGTATGGGTTGGCGAAACTATCGGGATCACAGAATTTTGGCTCACGGAAGTTACGCTTATTTGTTGCTTCATCGTACGATAAAAGCGATGGGTATATGGAAAACACCGATTTCAGGAATGTGAATGTATATCTTCACTCAAAGTATAAAGTCCAAAGAGGTGAACTAAATTTTTTTGCAGGCTATCAGGATAAAGGGTTTGGGGCAAATAGTTTTTATACACCAAAATACCCCAATCAGTATGAGGCAACAAAAACGCTTTTGGGTTCAGCTGGTTTTGAAAAATCGTGGCAGCACCTTGCTTTGAAAGCAGCGGGTTACTACCGCAAGCATACCGATAAGTTTGAACTTTTCCGATCCAACCCCGCTTCGTGGTATTCAGGCCATAACTACCATGCAACCGATGTTTATGGGGTTAAATTATCGGGCAGCTGTTTTTACCAGTGGGGTAAAACCGATGCTGGAGTCGAATTGCGACGCGAGGAGATACTAAGTAATAGGCTGGGTAGCCCATTGGCCGATTCTGTTAGGGTATGGGGTGAAAATGTTTACTATACTATGGGTGATTCCCGCAACCACATGGTGGTTTTTGTAACACAGAATTTTTATATCGATAAATTTTCCTTTTCGCTGGGAGGACAGTATAATCACTCAAATAAATTTGACGATGTTTTGACCTGGGGTATAGACCTATCCTATGGTTTGTTTCAACATCTTCGCCCGTTTGCTTCGGTAAACAGGTCGTTTAGGTTGCCCACATTTACCGACCTTTACTACCAAGGGCCAACCAATACCGGAAACCCAAACCTCAAGGCAGAATTTGCCACCACATTTGAATCGGGACTAAAAATGAATCAAAACAATTTTATGGCTGAAATGGCTTTATTTTACAGGAGTGGTGCCGATATCATCGATTGGGTTAAAGAACCCAATCAAACAGTTTGGACAACAGTTAACTATACCCAACTGGACACATGGGGTGCAAGCGTTAATGTAAGTCTCAGCTTAAAAAATCTTAACTTTTTTACCGATAAAATCGGTATATCGTATGCTTACGCTAAAACCGATAAGGTGAATACCACCTTAGATTCATACTATGCGCTCGATTACCTTAAGCATAGCCTATCATTTCAATCATTTCACTCTTACAATAAACTCTACCTGAATTGGATACTACGATACCAGGAACGAAATGGCGAATACTTGAAGTATATCGATCCTGATACATCAATACCTACCAGTTATCCCTCTGTAGTTATTGTCGATATTAGGGCTGGGTTTACCTTTAAAAAGGTAAACATATTTATCGATGCAAGTAATGTTTTGGGAAGTCAATATGTTGATGTTGCAAATGTGAAGCAGCCAGGTAGATGGATTGGGCTGGGTTTAAGCTATAAATTTGATATATAGCATTATAGAAAATCGCATTGACTTTAAATATTCCAAACAATTAGAAATTTTGCCAGTACAATATAGATATATATTTTTAAGGTGATATGTTAAAAAACCATCCTGAAGGAGTTTGAAACATGCAGTTTCCTATTTAGTAAATTTCGTTTATTCTATTAATTGCAGTTTTATACCAACTGCCAATGTGGTTGGCGAATTCCTCCCTGTCATGGTTTTAAACCCTGACAGGGGATTAACTTTTAAAGTCAAATCATATCGTATTGGTTTACAACGGCATGAGTGCCGTTGCTACTGAGGCAATGTTCATTTATCCATTACTCTATATTAACTGTAATCCCATACACAATACCAATGCGGTTGGTAAATCCTCACCATAAATAAACTTAGCAGTCAAACCGTGCTGAACTATTTTCCCGAAAAACGAACAACGAGCAACTGTCAACAGTCAACCATCAACCATCAACTATCAACTATTCTTCCGAACAACGAACAACGAACAACGCCTTACTTTTTTAAATCGACGGCCTTTTTTGTTACATGATGTTTTTTCCCTATTTGAAAAAGTTTAGTGAGTGAATGAAACCTGTAACCACTTTTCCGCTTTCATAGTCGAGTTCGGAACCCAATAGGCTATGGGGGATTGAGAAAACAATAATGGTTACAAATGCCGCAAAAATTGCCATGGCCGGCCGTTGTTTCTTTCGATTTACAAAAAAGGCCACCAGCCAGGTTGCAAAAGCTAAAAGAATTTTATTATCGGTAAGGTCGTAACCTACTGGGAATCCGGTCCATAAATCCCCAAAGGCATACTTTTGAACTATTGGACCTAAAATTAGTCCCCCAATAAATAACAGGGCAACGCTAACTGTAATGTTACGCTTAAACGACGGTACATGAAAAAGTGCTTGTAGGCCAGTTAGGTTTGAAAAAAACATGGCAAGGAACATTACAAGTATATGGGGAATGAGTATTCCTGTAGGTACGGGATCTTTATACCTTATAACAACTGGTTTATCTTTGAAAAAATACTTAGTATCGGCCCCGTCTAATATTTCGATATAGTATTCAAGCTTTGCCGCCGCTGGCATTTTGGGAAGATATACTTCCTGTTTGTTCTCGTCAATTGCCGTAAAAGGTATAGCAACAAAATCTTCAGCTACTTTATGTTTTTTGTAATGAAGTGTAGCAATGATATTTATTGGTAAATTGAGGGTTATTTTCGTATCCTTATCGCTATTACCACTTCGTACAAGTTTCGATATATACTGATTTTTGTCGATGGTATAGCTGAATCGTAAGGGATGTGTAGGGCCTGTTAATCGTTGGAAAATTGCTGCGAATATCGTTATAGCAAAAGCTAAGGTGAAAATTAAAAACCGTTTCATAATTTGATTACTATTTTTAGAGTTCAACAGTAAGTTCAATTTCCTCATTATTCCGTAAAACTTTTATGGTGGCCTTTGTGCCGGGCGTCAGGGTGGTGAGTACGTCAGTGTAATCGTAAATATTCGTTACAGGCTTCTGGTTTATGGCGACAATTAAATCGCCAACTTTTATACCTGCAATATCGGCGGGTTTCCCCTGGGTAACGCCTATAACTTTAAGACCTGTGTCCGATACACCACCCACATCGGGCATAATGCCTAACTTTACCTTAATTTTGGGTGTATTTGACGATGAAATTGAGCGAGTGCTCGATTTTGAAAAGGTTAACGTTTGGGGCATGCTTGCCAGCTCATAAACCAGCCGGTAGGTATAATCGGCAACCTGTTGCATACCTCCAATGTTGAGTAGCGAAACATCATCGTTAGGGGTATGGTAATCTTCGTGTAGCCCGGTGTGAATAAAAAAAACGGGTATATTTTTGGAGTAAAATGAAGCATGATCCGATGGGCCAAGTCCATCAGGCACAAGTTTTAGGCGGAAAAGGCTATCGGAGTTTAATGCATTAAGAATTGAGTCAGCTTCAAGCGATGTTTTGGCACCGTGTACTTCCAGCTCACGATTGCGCAACCTTCCTACCATATCGAGGTTAACCATGGCTTTGATGCTCTCGGTAGGTATAATGGCCGAATCGATAAATCGCTGTGAACCGATAAGCCCCTTTTCTTCGGCCCCAAAGGCAACAAAAACTACGCTCCGCTTAATTTTTTTCTGTTCAGAAGCTAACTTTTGGGCAATTTCGAGCATGGTAACCACCCCCGAGGCGTTATCGTCAGCTCCATTATGAATGGCCAGCTGGCCAGGTCTTCTGCTGCCTCCCATATCACCTAATCCTAAATGGTCATAATGTGCTCCAATTACTATATACTCGTTGGCATACCTGGAATCGGAACCTCGAAGCATGGACACAACATTTTGCGTTTCTATTATGTTGTATAACCTCCCCACCTTTCCGCATACTGTAATTCCTAAGGGTTGCGAAGGAGTTTTATTTTCGTTAATACCCTGATTAATTGACATGGGTGAACCAATGGGTTTAAGCAGTTTAGCTGAGGCCTCGGGCGATAGAATAAAAAGCGGTAGGTTTGGAATAGTTCTAAAATCCACATCAAGGTATTTCCCAAGGGAATCATTACTAACAATAATAATACCAGCAGCACCTTGGTCCTTTGCAATTTCTACTGGTTTTGTATTAAGGTATCCATATTCTTTTGTGCCCAGTGGATAAAAAATAACAGCCCACTTCTTGCGAACTTTTACATTCTCATAGTACGATGGGGCATCCCCTTTCCCTACAAAAATGGCCTCGGCGCAAAGCGAGTCGGAACCATTTGCTGTAGGAGCTGAAAAATCGCGTCCGAATACAAGCTTATCGCCGTTAACCATCAGGTGGGTTTGCTTTTCGAAGTTGGGGTTAAAAATTTTAAATTCAAAGAACTGGTATCCTTTTTCTCCCAAGAGGTTTAATCCATAGTTGCGAAACTCATCGCGAATATACTTGGCTGCAATTTTATCGTGTACAGTTCCGGGTTGACGTCCTTTAAGGCTGTCGGATGCCAGAAAGTTTACATGGTGGGAGAGTTCGTCGGTAGTTATATTGGCACTGCGGTTAACCTGTGCAAAAGTTGCTGTTGAAACAAAAAGCAGAGTGATTAGTAAAATTTTTTGCATGATGGTAAAATTTGCCTTGTTAACAATTAAGCCCAAATATAGATTAAATCATCGACTTAATTTTTTATTATTGCTGTCAATTTTAATACCAAAATTATTCGGGCATGGGAAAGGTAAGAATTTCGGAACGTAAGCTCATCCTTTTTACTGTTGGTTTACTGTTAGTTGCAGGTTTAATACGATTAGTATTTTATAAGCTGGG
Organism: Bacteroidales bacterium UBA4073; assembly: GCA_002383425.1. Lineage (GTDB taxonomy): Bacteria > Bacteroidota > Bacteroidia > Bacteroidales > Tenuifilaceae > Tenuifilum. Next base: position 19,362 of record DFYV01000071.1, read on the forward strand.
GGTTTGGATGTTTTATTTGGCATTTGTGCCTATTGTTGTGTATAGGTTGATATTTTACATCCTGAACTGGAAAAATTTAGGTAAGGTTGATAGGAATAGGCGTTATACATTGGGAATTATCATAGTAACCATCATTTTAAATCTTTTAGGTTTTCAGGATGTTGAGTTTGTTTTACTTTTTGTTTTAGGTATCGATTATCTGATTGTTGTGCAAAATCCGCGAAATAAAGGTGGAAAATCAACGGACGATATACACGCTTAGCCCATTATGGCAACACGCCGTTATTGGTGGCAGCATTTGGGGTGCGTTGGAAATTACCATGGGCTCTGCGTTACACAACCTTATGATACCCATGGCCGCTGGAACACTCTTAGCTTTTCTTGGAGTTTTCACGGTTTCGGCCGTCTCAGCCCCATCAATCGAAAGAGGATTTTTTTGGAGGGCTGCTCTTATCAGTGCCCTGTTAAAATCGGTTTCACCAAGTGCAGTAGTTTTGACACCAATGGTAGGAATTATGCTTGAAGGTCTCTTGATGGAAGCCGGAATATTATTTTTAGGGAAAAACGTTTTTGGACTGGTATTGGGTGGAGGTTTTGCCTTGCTATCGGTTCCCCTTTTTAAGGCGGTTCGTCTTTATATGCTTTACGGTCAAGGTATTGTCGATTTTTTTATGAACTTTATTTTCCAACTCACAGGCAATAACCATGTAGTGGTAACCAATGCTTTGGTTTACCTGGTACTTTTTTTCTACCTCTTTTTAGGAATTGTGGCTGCATCAATAGGGTTTGGTTTAGGAAGAAAAAATTCAACTTTAGGTTTAAACCAGATTGAGCTGACAATTTTTGGGGAATCAAATGGTAAAGTTGATTTTAGAAATTATTTACTGTTGCTATTACATTTGATTGCCCTTGTTGCTTACCTTATCTATGCTTCGGTGATGCCAAACGGTGCTGCAATTTTGAGTGGAGCGGTTTACGTATTGCTTGTGGTGTTATTCTATGACCGGCCACGACGAATGCTACTAAAACCCTTTTTCATTGCACCTATTTTGGCGTTTTCATTCATAATACCGCTTTTTACAACCACATTAGCTTATGTACCGATGTATGGTTCTTACATTTTTACTCGAGCAGTTTTTGTTGTGGTTGCATTGGCCGCAATTGGATCTGAGCTAGCCCGACCATCCTTTAGCCACCTTTTCAGTAGGGGAATTTTTGGTCCGGTTTACCACGCTTCATGTATGGCTTTTAATGCTTTACCCATTTACCTGAATGTTTTTAGGCCGATGAATATTTCGGCTTCGAGCATAATCAAAAACATTCATGGAGTAATAGGTAATACCCAATGGAGTGGAAGCAGGCCGATAGTAATAATAACCGGCGATTTAGGTGCAGGTAAATCGACCTATTTAGAGGAACTGGTTTCCTTAGTTGTAAAGGATACCGATTTAAAGTTTAGGGGATTCATTGCAAAGGGGATTGGTGAACCCCCATTGCGCAATGGGTATAGCCTGAGCTTAATACCCGGTGGAGGTGAAATGCCTCTGTGCAAAAGAATTGGAGCTTGCGGCTTGCCTAACAAATCGTTTGAATTTAATGATGAGGTTATTAAAAATGTTACTGCTGAACTGATACCAATTAAGCACGACGAGATATTAGTAATTGATGAGGTTGGCCGAATGGAATTGTATGGTGAGGTTTGGGCTAACCTAATAGAGCATCATCTCCAAAAAACCAAAAACGTTTTAATTTTTACGGTTAGGCATGAAAACCTGATGCACGTTGTGGGGCGATGGAACCTAAACGATGCTTATGTGTTTGATATTAAAAAGATTTCCTGCGAAGATGCTGCTTGTAATTTAAAGCGTCTAATTTTCAGCTACCATCTGTCCAGTCCCCGATAGCCATGAGCGAGAATCAATTACCGATGTTCCATGAATGGCAGGGTAAACAATAATTACGTTTTTTTCGGGGATTATCCGGCTTGTTAATAGCAGTGTATTTTGAATATCGTTATTATAGGCTATGGTTCCCTTTCGTGCTGAAATGACAATGGCAAGGGCATTGCTATCAATTTTTTTCAGATGAGCAAATCCCTCGTCCCACCTTTTGGTTTCTATAATGGTAAGCTTTGCTTTACCAAAAATTGGTGGAAGTTCTGCCAAAACATTTTCGGCATGAACTTTATCAACTATTATTGTAACCTGTTGTCGAACTTTTTTAACTATTTTTTGAAAGCTATTCATGCAATTCTTAAAGCTGGGATCGAACTCGGCGTTACGGGGTATTAAAAAATAGATTTGCGATAGCTGTTCAATGGGTTGCTTTAAGCTGCAGATGTAAACAGGTTGTTTCGCTTCGGCCAGCACGCCTTCGAGTATTGTTCCAAATATCCACCTGCGTGATGAAATATACTTTCCTGACCATCCCATAATAATTTTTGAGGCGAGCATCTCCATGGCTGCTCTAACAATACCCGACGATATGTTCACATCAACACGAATTGCCCACTCAGTTGCTATTCCGAAATTATGGCTAATTTCTTCAGCCTTTGCTGCAAGCTCTTGAACCTTAGGCAGCTCAGTTTCATCTTTCATAACCCGGAGTAATGTAATGGGACTTTTTTTAAGCTTTTCGCTTACATATTCTGCAAATTGTATGAGATGTTCAATATTATAGGGATTTGATACTGGAATCAATACTTTTTCCGATTCAGCGGGATTAATCTTACCAATAGGAAATGTAATGGCGTATTTTTTTGCTGCTTTTTCGGTAACCATAGCACTTGCTACACACGAAACAAATATTACCACAATGGTGGCATTCAGGGTATTGATATCGACAATATGTAATTCATAGCCTACAAGTATAATGGCAATGGTGGCAGCTGCGTGGGCAGTACTTAAACCAAAAATTAGCTGCCGGTCCAAGGTCTTCAATCGAAATATTTTCTGGGTAATGAATGCAGCTAACCACTTGGTAATAATGGCAAAAGAAATAAGTATGGCCGAAAGTTTAATCGATTCATAGCCACTTACAAAAGCGTTTAAGTCGATCAGCATTCCAACATAGAAGAGAAAAATAGGGATAAATAGCGCATTGCCAATAAATTCAATACGGTTCATTAATAATGCTGTAGGTGGAATTTGCTTATTTAAAATAATTCCTGCCAGAAAAGCTCCTATAATTGGTTCAATACCCAAAAATCGGGCAATGGCACTTACTGTGAATACTGTTGCCAGAACAAACACATACTGTGCCAGCTGGTTGGACATGAGGTTTTTAAGAAACCACTGGGTGATTCGGGGAAGTATGAGTATTACAAAAATAACAAATACCAGTATTTTGGGTATAAGCAAAAGGAAACTGTTTATACCTGCATTTACTGATAGCGAGGTGATAATAACCAAAACCAGAAGTACGAGCGTGTCGGTAATTATGGTGCCACCTAATGAAATCTCAACCGGTAAAGTTTTGGTAAGTCTTAAGCGTGAAACAATGGGAAAAGCAATCAAGGTTTGGGTTGAAAACATACTCGCAATGAGTAACGATGGTAAAAAGCCATATCCCAGAATATACCTGCATATCAAAAATCCGAACAAAAAGGGAATGGTAAATGTAAGTATTCCAAAGGTGATATTTTTACTTTTATTTATCATAAAACTACCCGCATCGAGCTCTAAACCCGCAAGAAACATCAGGTAAATTAATCCTACGTTTCCAAGCAGCTCAATGCTTGCGCTTTTATCAAGTATGTTTAACCCCGATGTTCCCAGTAACATACCTGCTAAAATAAGGCCGATTATGCCGGGAAGCTTAAGCTTTGAAAAAAGTAACGGGATTATGAATATCACTAAAAGGGTGATACCAAAAACTGTAATGGGGTCATTGATAGGTAGATGAAACTCTACGTTTTCCATTAGGGGGTGGGTTAAAATTTTTCGTAAAGTACGAAAGGTTAACCTAAAAAACTGACGCTATAGGCAGTTTTTCTGATTTAACGGTTACCTGTTTTTTTCGCTAAATGCTCGCCCCATTCTGAAGGCTTTGAGGTTCAGCTCAACTACGTCTTCGCCTTTTTTCCCAAAAAGTTGTCGGATACCTTCCTCGATTTTCTCAAAAGGGATATCGATAAAGGGTGAGGCTGCACCAAGCATTACAATATTTGACGAGCGTGACGATCCGGCTTCTTTAGCAATGGCATCGGCATCAATAGCTATGTGTTTTCTTACATTTTTTATTTGATTCAACAACTCATCGGCATTGGGGTAATCGGGGATATTGATAAAAGGGTTGACATTGGTTACCAACCAGCCTGTGGCTGACAGGAAAGGCAAGTAACGCAGCCCCTCCATAGGCTCAATAGAAATTATCAGGTCAGCCTTTCCAGCCGGAATAAGATCGGATGCTATGGGTTTATCGGAGATACGGAGATGCGATTGCACATCGCCTCCGCGCTGGCTCATCCCATGTATTTCGGATTGCTTGATGTAAAGTTTGCTATTTACCGCAGCAATTCCAATTGCTGCTGCAATGGATAGTATTCCTTGTCCGCCTACACCTGCAAGTATAATGTCGTTTTTCATGGTTGTTTACATTTAATCGGTTACTGGTTTTTGACTCTTTTTCTCAGCTTTTTTTCGCCGGGCGAAGGTTTGAATGCATTCGCGTTGTGGAATAATCACCGAAACGCCGTGGTATGCCACCTCCTCTTTAATAATTCTCACGTTTTCTTCGTGATTTTTCTTTAAAGGGGTTACAACCTTGATGTGGTTGGGGTGAACGCCAATACCTTTGCAAATCTCAACAATTCGGCCAGTAGCCAATGATGGCTGACCGCCAGTCATTCCTGTTGTGGAGTTGTCCGAAATTATTACGGTGATGGGTGAGTTTTCGTTTACTGCATCCAAAAGACCAGTCATTCCGCTGTGGGTAAAGGTTGAATCACCAATAACGGCAATGGAAGGAACAAGCCCTGCGTCGGCTGCACCCTTAGCCATGGTAATAGATGCGCCCATATCTACACATGAGTTAATGGCATTGTAAGGGGGCAATGCGCCTAAAGTGTAACAACCAATATCGGAAAATACTCTACCCTTTTCGTATTCTTTTAACGCCTCGTTGAGGTCAGTGTAAACATCTATATGTCCGCAACCTGGGCATAGCGATGGCGGACGATTTCTTACAACTTCTGGAATGAGTTGACCCTCGTTTACCTGCAAGCCAAGGGCTTTAGCTACGATATTGGGATTTAACTCACCATCGCGGTTTATTGTTCCATCTAATCGGCCATGTATGGTTTTACCAATATTGAGAAACCCCTTTACCATTTCTTCAACAAGAGGGTAACCCTCTTCGAGTACCAGTAGCTTTTCACAGCTATTGTAAAGTTCAGTGATTTGCTTGCGTGGAATAGGGTATTGGCAAATTTTAAGAACAGGATAAGGGCATTTGTGGTCAGGGTAATTTTCAATGAGGTAATTGTAGGCTATGCCTGTTGTGATTATACCCAGACTTTTGTCGGTACCATGAATTAGCTGGTTATAGGTTGATTGTTCCGAAATAAACTCCATGGCCGATTGAGAACCCAGAAGTTTTTTGTAGTTTTTACGTGCAATTGCAGGTAGTAAAACGTACTGGCGTGGGTCGGAGGGAAGTCGGAGCTGATTTTGTGGTTTAACCTCCCCACGTTGAACACCTGCTCTTGAATGAGCCATACGGGTAGTTATACGTATCAAAACTGGAACGTTAAGCCTTTCGGAGAGTTCAAAACCGGCGTAGGCCATATCGTAGGCTTCCTGTTGATTTGAGGGCTCAAGTATTGGAATCATTGAAAATTTCCCGTAAAACCGGGAGTCCTGCTCGTTCTGTGAGGAGTGCATCGATGGATCATCGGCCGATACCACAATCAACCCCCCATTTACACCGGTAATGGAGGCATTGATGAACGCATCGGCTGCCACATTTAACCCAACATGTTTGAAGCAAACCATAGCTCTTTTCCCGGCATACGACATGCCAATTGCTGCCTCCATGGCTGTTTTTTCATTGGCCGACCATTGTCTATGTATGTTTAACTCTGCAGCTTGCCTTGAGCCCTGGACGTATTCCATAATTTCGGTGGATGGTGTGCCAGGATAGGCATATATACCCGATAGCCCGCCATCAATGGCGCCTTGCGCAATTGCTTCGTCGCCTAATAGTAATAACTTATTATTATTCATATTGTTAACCTATTTCTAGTTGATTTCATTTGAGTTGGAATTAAAAGCATAGTTGAGTCCGGTATAAAAAGCATGTTTTATTTTACCAAAACAAGTTATGTTGTTAATTGTCAGCATTTTAAAAAACGTTATGTAATTTGTTTTATCTTTATGAACTTTATGAACTTTATGAACTTTATGAACTTTATGAACTTTATGAACTTTCAACTTTATAAACTTTTTAGACTGAACTCATAGTTCCCTTGTAAACGGAATGTTTACCGATACTACAATCCACCAAAGCGTTTCAGGTAGCCAACATTCAGTGCAACACTGTACAGGTAATATATTGAGTTAAGACTCATTTGAGTTATGAATTGTAAGCGATGCTCGTAAAATAATTCAATGTTATTAGCAAAAGTATAAAAAACAATTAATATGTTAAAGTAAAATGATGTGAAATATATAGTATTGAAGCTGGCGATTACCAAATAATGGTAGCAACTATTTTTCGGCTACCGCCATTGCGGCGGAATTCGCAAAGATAAATTCCCTGCCATGTTCCAAGGTTAAGTTGACCATTGGTGATGGGTATTGTTATAGATGCTCCAATAACAGTTGATTTTACGTGTGCGGGCATATCGTCGTCGCCCTCCAGATCGTGTTTAAAGTAAGGCTCGTTGGGGCAGTGGTCGTTGAAGAAAGCGTTCAGATCGGTTCGAACGGTGGGATCGGCATTTTCATTTATGCTCAGCGCTGCTGAGGTATGCTTAATGAACAGGTTTAGCAATCCTTCACGAGGCAATTCAGGCAAACGGCTCACTATTTCGGCTGTTACCAGGTGAAAGCCTTGAGGCAGTGGTTTTAGCTGTATTTCAACTTGTTTTACCATAATATAGTAGCTTTTTTATGTTCTCATGGATAAAGTCGAAAGCTCAATTTTCTACCTCATCGATTTATATTCACGAAGTCCCGACTTGTACTGAGCAAAGTCGAAAAATTTAGAAGTTAGAAGTTAGAATTAAGAAGTTAGAATTAAGAGAAGGTAGAATGTTTAGTCTTTCTTTTAAAATAATCCGTCTTCTAATTCCCTCTAACTTTCTCTAACTTCCTCTAACTTCCTCTAACTTCTTCTAATTTCCTCTACCTTCCTAATTCAGTGAAACAATAAACATTCCCTTCATCCTTGTTATGCCGTAGATGTTTGAACAAAAGATAAAAACACAATAAAGGTAAAGTTTTTGAGTTTATGGTTTACCATATTTAGTACGAATAGTACTTTTGAGGTTTAATTCATAAGCTCCCGAATGAGTATTAAGTCGTTGTACCGTTTGGTTTACTGTACTCTGGTGATATTGCTCACCGGTTTTTTTTCTTTCTTACATTCACAGGAGCTAAAGGTAACGATTAGCGGTATTGTAAAGGATACTTTAAATAAGCCCATACCATCGGCAAGCGTAATTATTGTGGGTAGTCCGGTCGGCGTATCAACCGACAATGAAGGTCGATTTACATTAGAGGTTGCCGATGTTGACACATTAGTTTTACAGTTTTCCTGTTTGGGTTACCAAACGTATGAAATGCCAGCAAAATTGGCTAAAGGAAGATATCTGGAGGTAATACTAAAGCCATCGGATGAGTTAATTGAGGGGGTTTACATTCGCTCGGGGCAACGAAGGGTTGGTAACCTTGAGCGAATTGGAATTGATGGTATAAATATGTCGCCAAATATTTCGGGAGGGCTCGAAACGTTGGTAAAGCTTATGCCCGGGGTATCATCGTCAAACGAGTTGAGTTCCCAGTACAGCGTAAGGGGAGGAAATTTTGATGAGAATCTTGTGTACGTTAACGATGTTGAGGTTTACAGGCCATTTCTTATTCGATCGGCCCAGCAGGAGGGATTGAGCTTTATAAATCCCGATATGGTGAGTTCGGTTGAGTTTTCATCGGGGGGCTTTACCGCAGAGTTTGGCGATAAAATGTCGTCGGTTTTGAACGTCCGGTACCGGGAACCCAAAGCTAATGCTCTTAAGGTTAGCGCAGGTTTACTTGGGGCGTCAATCACCTTAGAGGGGATTGCCTTAGGTAATTCATTAACCTATCTTTCGGGTTTTCGTTATAAAACATCGCGTTACATGCTAAATTCCTTAGAGACAAAGGGTGATTATTCCCCCTCGTTTTTCGATTGGCAAGGTTTAGTAAACCATCAATTTTCCAATAAGTTTAGCGTGGAATTACTGGGTAATTTGGCCATTAACCGTTTCGATTTTCAGCCTATAGTGCGTGAAACCCGATTTGGCGTATTCAACAATACACTTCAGCTTAAAATATACTACGATGGTCAGGAAAAGGACAAATACCTTTCGTCGTTAGTTGCCTTAATGGCAAATTACCGGCTTACATCAAGTAGTAATCTCAAACTTATTGGCTCAACATATTACTCGCATGAGCAGGAAACATACGACTTGCTTGGGCAATACTATTTGAACGAGCTTGATAATTCGGCGGGTTCAAAGACTTATGGCGATAGTTTGATAAACGTTGGCATAGGAGGATTTCTGGACCATGCGCGTAACTTTATAAACCTGAATATTTATAGCCTGAACCTGATTGGCGAGCAGTGGTTAGGAAAGAGCCGAATAAAGTGTGGTTTGCAGTTTCAGCGTGAGGTTCTTAACGATGAGCTGCTGGAATGGGGTTTGGTTGATTCTTCAGGTTTTGCCATTCCCTATGACGGTTCGCTGGTTGGGCTTGATAGATATTTTGAAGCTTCTTCGGCTATTGAATCCTATAGAACCTTAGGCTTTGCTCAAGCCGACATCAACTTTAACATTGGGAACTGGGAGTATCGGGTTATTGCCGGGTTAAGGGCAAATCATTGGACCTTTAACGATGAGCTTATTTTAACCCCACGCATTGCTGTTGGTTTCAACCATACCGCTAAGCGCAGCCTTCAGTATCGTGCTTCGTTTGGTTATTACTATCAACCACCATTTTACAGGGAGTTGCGCTTACCTAATGGAGAGTCAAATCGGGATATCAGGGCGCAGCAGTCTATCCACGCTCTTGCCGGGGTAGAGTATTTCTTTACTGCATGGAACCGACCTTTTCGTATGAACATGGAAGTATATAATAAGTGGTTAAATCGATTAATACCCTACACCATCGACAACGTACGTCTGAGTTATTCTGGCCAGAATCTGGCAAAAGGGTATGCCCGTGGGGTTGACCTTAGGGTGAATGGTGAACTGGTACCCGGTGCCGAATCGTGGCTAAGCTTATCGTTGCTTCGTACACAGGAGGATAACCTTTACGACTACTATACTAATGAGGAGGGGAAAACCATTTACCCGGGCTACTATTTTCGCCCAACCGATCAAACTTTTTCCCTGAGCCTCTACTTGCAGGATTACATACCTGGCGATAAATCCTTCAGGGTTAGCCTTACGGGTATTTACGGCAGTGGTTTGCCATTGGTCGATAGCGAAACCCCATACCATGATAATTTCAGAATGCCTTCGTACAAAAGGATTGATGTGGGTTTTACCAAAATTTTCATCGATGAGGGTAAACGGTTATCCCGAAATGCAAAAATATCGCATCTGTCGGTTGGTGTGGACGTTTTCAATCTTTTCAACTTTAACAATACAGTTTCGTACCTTTGGGTGCAAACCGTTGCCAACCAGGAGGGAAACTCATATCGTTTTGCCGTGCCAAACTACCTGACATCACGAAGGGTTAACGTTAGGGTTCAGCTGAACTTTTAGTAGGTATTCTTTTAGCGGTATCAGAATAGCCTTGGATAATCCTGGTCGAATTTGTTCAGTATTTTCGATATGATAGCCTCACGCAAAAATTTCGATTTATTCCTTACTTTGTATCGCTTACAGTAATGGTTAATTGCTTCTAACTCACAGGTATTGAATAGGATTTCTTTTCGATGAACTCGCTTGAGCTTTTCGGTATTGAACCCTCTACGTAGGCTATTCATTTGTAAAATACTTTTTTGCAAAAAAAACAACTTTTTGTATTTATGCCATCTAAAATGCCAATAGTTATTAAAAAGTTTTTAACAATTGCTATATGTAGTATTAGCTAAATTACTATAAAATAGATATATACACATTGTGTTTACTCATGAACCGGTTAATTCTTTTTTTGAGATGATAAGAGATTATAGTTGATGGTTGATGGTTGATGGTTGATGGTTGATGGTTGATGGTTGATGGTTGATGGTTGTTCGTTGTTTGTTGTTCGGAAAAAGGAATCTTTAATTCGTAATNNATTCGTAATTCGTAATTTGAAATTTTGAATTTATAACCTTGAACCTTGAACTTTACCCTTTACCCTTCCTTAGCCTTCGCCTTAGCCTCGACCTTCAGAAAAGCAAAATTAGCAGATATGTTTCTTTTGTACTATTTCTTCATTAAATTGCGTAACTATGTTCTAAAACAATTATGCCATGTCGTCAAATAGTAACCATGGACCTAATTTAGAATATCCATTTAACATAAAGCATTTTTTATCAAATGTAAAAAGATATTATAAAGCTGGATTCTGGTACTGGGATTCAGAAACCAATCACATTCATTTTGGTCGAAAATTCTTAGCTGATTTGGGCTTTAAATCGCCTATGGATGGCATTGCTCTCGACAATTTTTTAGATATAATTCATAAAGACGATAGAAAGGCACTGGTAAAGTTACTCATCAGGTTAGGCAATAATTCTGATTTACACCAGGAAATGGATTTAAGAGTAAAAATGAAAAATGAATGGTACTCGAAGCGGATTACTGCATTTGTTGTTAAAAAACAGCCCACGTCGAAGAAGTACTATATTGTTGGGCAAATCCATGATATTGATTCAAATGATAGCGATATCGATGCAAACGGTTACGCATTGGTATTTGATCAGTTTGCCAGTCTTTTAAACAAACATCAGCTTGCTTTGCTGGAAATGGACTTGAATGGAATGGTTTTAAATTGGAATAAGAACGCTTCCAGGCTTTTTCAGCTTCAGGCATCAGGCAATCAGCCAATTTCGATCAAAGATGGTTTTTTAGGTGATGATTGGGCTAAGTTCAAAGATTGGCTACAAAGCAACTCTGCGAAACCATTTACAGCAGCATATACTCTTTTAAATGGTGCTGTTTGTCACTTAAGCTGGTCAAAACTTGACGAACAGCAGGGTAGGCGGCATTGTATTGTAGCGGCTCGGGATGTTAGCCAGCTTGTTGAAATTCAGGGTCAAAATAAAATGTATGAGTTTCAGAACGATGTTCTTGATAATTTCTTTATCCAAATTAAAGGAAGCCACCATACCAGTGAAATTTTCTTTTTAGCGGGGCTAACACTCGAAAAAATCTTTTCTAAGTCAATTTCAATACTATTTTCCTACTGCGCCGACGACAGTTTTATTACCCTGGAATCGTTTTTTGGGGTGAAAGCTAAAATTTGGAATGCTTTTATCGATGAGTTGGGGTGGAACCCTGTTGGTCGTAGGGTTTATATTGAAAAGGATAGGTTAACCGCTTTGTTTCCGCACCATGTGGTAGAAAACACAACCCCTTTTAACGAGCTGCTGGGCGAAATAATATCTATTACGTCCTATAAGCTGTTTGAGCGCATATTTAAGATTAGTAAGAGCTATAATGTTGGTATTGTTAAAGATAACACGCTTTTTGGCGGTGTTATTATTGTTCAAACTCAGGAATCGAACCCCGTTGATACGCAATTTTTAACCAGGTTTTCGAACGTAATGGCAATGACCATCGATTTTAGCAATGCTAACATGGCCTTGAGCCAAAAGGTTGATGAGCTGAAAAAACAGCTATCGGAAAAGTATGAGTTGATATCATACATCAACCACAGCATACGAACCCCCTTAAATTCCATTATAGGCTTTAGCAGTATGCTTAGCTACACTGAACTCGATAAAAACCAGCAAACCAAATATCTGGATATAATTCAAAATCAAAGTAAGGAACTTCTGGATTTAACCAATGAGCTTCAGGATTACATAAGAATAAGTACTGGCTCACTAACCATCATCAATACTAAACAAAAGGTAAATGAGTTCATGAATGAACTCAAAGTTGCTATCAGTGCAAGGTTAGACTTGCTTGAATATAACAACCTCACTGTGAATTACTCAATTCCTGAAAATACCGATTTTTTGGAGTTCTTTGTCGATCCGGGGCGATTGCTTCAGGCCTTAACCATATACTGCAACCATTTTATTAAATTTATCCAAACTGGTAGTATTAGCATAGGCTATGTTATAGAAAATGAAAAAATCAAGATTTACATTCATGAGAATGAATCGTCAATTGATGCAAAGGTAAGAGGTATGGTAGCCGAAGAGCTTAACTCATTGCTAAGTAATACTTCCACTCAATCGCCACATTTCAATCTACTTCTGGCAAACAGGCTGTTCAATTTACTGGGAGCTGATGCTAAAATAGTGAACGACGGTAAGTTACGATTCGAAGTAGAGCTTAGCTTGATGGCTGCCGACGAAGTGAAAGCCATTGATGAGCCAAACGATGAACTGGCGGTTAAAAAAATAGACTTCAAAAACAAAGTTATTCTTGTAGTGGAGGATGAGGAGGTTAACTTTCTAATTCTCAATGAACTGCTAACTGCTTGGGGAGTTTCGACAATATGGGCCAGGAATGGGAAAGAGGCTGTGGAACTGGTTAGGTCGCTTAACCAGGGTATCCACCTTATACTGATGGATATTCGTATGCCGGTTATGGATGGCTATGCAGCCACCATGGAAATTAAGCAGCTAAACCCTTCAATACCGGTTGTTGCACAAACCGCATTTTCGGCAACTCAGGAGCGATTGAAAGCCCAGGCGGCAGGATGTGATGGATATATAACAAAACCTATTGATCAAAACATTTTGCATCATGTTCTTGAAATGTATTTGGCTTGATTTAACCTAAACGTTTAACTTTGTTGGTAACTAAACACCTAACTTCTCATAGTATGAATTTAACCATTCCCGATAGATTAGGATTACTCCGAAAACAAATGCGTAAAGCAGGAGTAGATGCCTATATTGTTTATCACAGCGACCCACACCTAAGCGAGTATATCCCCGATTACTGGAAAGAGCGACAGTGGCTATCAGGCTTTACGGGTTCCGCTGGAACTTTGGTTGTAACCCAAAGTAAAGCAGCATTGTGGACCGATTCAAGGTATTTCATTCAGGCCGAGATTCAGCTTCAAGACACAGGAATTGACCTTTGTAGGTTGGGTATGCCCGATACACCCGAAATACAATCGTGGTTGGCTCTTAACCTCAAACCCAATTCTACCGTTGCATGCAACGGGCTGCTTATATCTGTGTCAAATCAAAGGTCGTTGAAACATAACCTGAAAGGGAAAAATTTCAAGGTTAAATGTAATATTGACCTGGTAATGAAAATTTGGCACGACCGGCCATCAATCCCCAAGCAAAAGGTTTTTATTCACCCTCAGGAACATGCCAAAATCTCAGTTCAGGAAAAGCTGGGGAGAATCAGGGAGGAACTTTTGATTCGTAATGCCACTGCATACCTGATGTGTGCCCTCGATGAGATTTGCTGGACATTCAATCTCCGAGGGTCCGATATTTCATACAATCCTGTTTTTCTTGCCTATGCGGTTGTTGACCAACACAAAGCTACGCTTTATGTTGAACCGGAAAAGCTATCCGACGATGTCGTTCAGTTCCTCACCACTGAGCATGTGTCGGTAAAACCTTACAACAAAATTTTTGAGAAGGTTGCTAAATTCAGGAAGACCGATAGGCTTGTATTGGACCCGGATAGGGTAAACTACTCAGTCTATTCAAAAATACCTACATGCACCACGGTGCTTGAGTCAACAGGACCTGCAACAAAGCTAAAAGTTCAAAAACAACCATCGGAGATTGAGGGAATAAAAGAGGCCATGGTTCAGGATGGTATTGCAATGGTTGAGTTCCTTTACTGGCTGGAGCAAAATGTTTCATCGGGAAAAATAACAGAGCTTACGGTTGCCGATAAACTTTTGGAATTTCGTAGTAAACAAGCCAATTTTGTTAGCGAAAGCTTTGGTAGTATAGTTGGCTATGCCGATCATGGGGCCATTGTGCATTACGGTGCAACACCTGAGACCAGCTATACCATTGAACCTGAAGGTTTTCTGCTAATCGATTCCGGAGGGCAGTACCTAAACGGTACTACCGATATTACGCGCACCATTCATTTTGGAAAACCTACACCACAAGAGAAGCAAGACTATACCTTAGTTTTACAGGGAATGATTAGGTTATCATTAGCCAAATTCCCTAAGGGTACACGTGGTTCACAGCTCGACACGTTTGCCCGAATGGCTTTGTGGGAACATGGATTAAACTATGGTCACGGAACAGGGCATGGTGTTGGGTATTTTCTGAACGTTCACGAAGGACCTCAGCAAATAAGACCTGAAAATCATTTACCAATTGAACCAGGCATGGTTATGTCAAACGAACCGGGCCTATACAAACCCAATGCCTATGGAATTAGAATTGAAAATCTGATTGTTTGTGTTGATGATGAAACAAACGATTTTGGTTCGTTCCTCCGTTTCGATACTTTAACCCTATGCCCAATCGACACTAAGGCTTTGGATGTTTCAATGCTTTCGGATCAGGAGAGAGAATGGCTGAACCACTACCATGAACTGGTTTACAATAAGCTGGCTGCATTTTTACCGGCTGAAATAACTAGCTGGCTAAAGGAAAAAACAAAGCCAGTGTAACGCTAAGGCAGGCTGCCGTGAAATCGACAGCCTGTTTTTACTACTCACCAATAATCTTAACCAGAACTCTTTTCCTTCTTTTTCCATCAAACTCTCCGTAAAATATTTGTTCCCACGGGCCAAAGTCGAGTTTACCGTTAGTAACAGCAACAACCACTTCGCGTCCCATTATGGTTCGTTTCAAATGGGCATCGGCATTATCCTCAAAGCTATTATGCTTGTACTGTGAGTAGGGTTTTTCAGGGGCAAGTTTCTCGAGCCATACCTCAAAATCGTGGTGTAAGCCACTTTCATCGTCGTTGATGAACACGCTCGAGGTGATATGCATGGCATTAACCAAACACAGCCCTTCCTGAATCCCGCTTTCGGCTAAGCATGCGCTTACTTGTTGTGTAATGTTGATTAACTCCCGCCGGTTGCGGGTTTCGAACCAAAGCTCTTTGCGGTACGATTTCATTGCCACTATCTAAGGTTTAACTCCTTAACAATCGTTTCAATTTTTTTATCAAGTTTTGCTAACGCAGCATCGATGTCGTCGGTTTGTTCCAGGGTACCTTTAACGCCGATGTAAAATTTGATTTTGGGTTCAGTGCCCGAAGGTCGTACCGAGATTTTGGTACCATCGGCAGTTATGAGCTGCATCACATCGGACTTTGGCAGGTTGGTATGCCTTTCCTTACCGGTATGAACATCAACAAAAATCTGATTCTGGTAATCGATTATCGAAATTACCTTTGACCCTCCAATTGTTTGGGGTGGTTTATTGCGGAAGGTTTCCATCATTGCCTTAATTTCTTCCAACCCTTCAATTCCTTTTCGTGTAAGCGAAATCAGGTGTTCCTTGTATAAGCCGAATTCCCTGTAAATATCATTGAGAATGTCGTAAAGGGTTTTATTTAAGCTTTTAGCCCAAGCTGCAATTTCGGCAAACATGGCACAGCTTATTACGGCATCCTTATCGCGAACAAAATCGCCATAAAGGTAGCCATAGCTTTCCTCACCGCCGGCTACGAATCGTTTAACACCTTCGAACTCTCTAATTTTTTCGGCAATATACTTAAAGCCCGTAAGTACCTCATGGCAATCTACGCCAAATCCATGAGCTATTGAACTGATAAGGTCAGTGGTAACAATGGTTTTTACAACAAATTCATTTCCCGAAATTCGGTTATGCTCATGCCATTTTTTTAGTATGTAGTAAATGAGGATCGATGCGGCTTGATTGCCGTTTAGCAGAATAAATTCCCCGTTTGGTTTTCGAATGCCTATTCCTACGCGATCCGAATCGGGATCGGTAGCCATAGCTATTTCGGCTTTTGTTGCCATAGCCTTATCAATTGCCATTTGCATGGCATTTCGTTCTTCGGGGTTAGGCGATGCAACCGTTGGGAAGTTACCATCAACTACGCATTGCTCATCAACTGTAATAATGTTTCTAAATCCAAACTTCTGCAATACCCTGGGTACCAGGGTAACCCCTGTTCCGTGTAATGGGGTATAAACAATGGGTATATCGCTGTACTTTGCAATGATGTCGGGCGATAGCGATAGGGTTGATAAGGTGTTCAGATAGATTTCATCTATCTCCTTGCCTATTTTTACTATCAGGTTGTTGTTGCCCTTGAAGTTGACCTGTTCAATGCCTGAAATAGCCTTAACCTCATCGATGATTCCCTTATCGTGGGGTGGAACAATTTGCCCACCATCTTCCCAGTAAACCTTATAGCCGTTGTATTCTTTCGGGTTATGCGAGGCGGTTACAACAATCCCACTCTGGCATCGGAATGTCCTGATGGCAAAGCTAAGTTCAGGGGTTGGCCTTAGGGTGTCGAATAGGTAAACCTTTATGCCATTGGCACTCAACACCTGTGATGCCACATTGGCAAACAGTGTACTATTATTACGTGAATCGTAAGCAATGGCAGCCCGTATTTCGGGCAGATGCTTGAAATTTTTCTTTAGGTAGTTACATAGCCCCTGTGTAGCCATGCCCACGGTGTAGGTGTTCATTCTGTTTGTACCAACTCCCATTATTCCCCGTAAACCTCCGGTTCCAAACTCCAGATCACGGTAGAACGATTCGGTTAGCTCCTTTGGATTATTTTCAATCATTTGGGCAACTTTAGCCCTTGTTTCCTCATCGAATGAGGGATTTAGCCATTGTCTGGCTTTTTCCAGAATAACTTTGTCGATCATTTTTAGTACTTTTAATGTTTCACCTTAAATATTATACTGTAAACATTTGGCTAAACTCTCACGCCAGTGTGGAATATCTATTTTAAGCAAGTTACTGATTTTTTGTTTATTCAGCACACTGTACTGTGGGCGAATTGCTTTAGTAGGGTATTCATTAGTGGTTACGGGTACAATTTTGGTGTTTAGTCCGGCCAGCTTTACAATCTCAATGGCAAAATCGAACCAGCTGCAAACACCTTGGTTTGAGAAATGGAAGATTTCAGGTACGAAATACTTTTCAGGTGAATGAGCAATTCGAAGAATGGCAAGGGCAAGGTCGTTGGCAAGGGTAGGGGTTCCTGTTTGGTCAAAAACCACTCTGAGCTCAGGTCGTTCGTGGGCGTATCTCATGATGGTTCTCATAAAGTTGTTTCCGTATGCTGAGTATAACCACGAGGTTCTTATTACCATGGTATTTTCAAAAGTCATGGACAACATTTCGCCCTCAAGTTTACTTTGGCCGTAAACCGAAAGTGGGTTTACCTTGTCGGTTTCAACGTAAGGAGTATTCCCCTTACCATCGAAAACATAATCGGTTGAGATGTGTATAAGATGAATACCTCTCGGTTTACATAGCTCTGCAACATTCGCCGGTGCATGGGCATTAAGTAAAAATGCTTTATCCGGTTCATCTTCAGCTTTATCGACGGCTGTATAGGCTGCACAGTTAACAACCATATTGGGCTTATACCTTTCCAATGCTGTCAGAATCGACTCTTTGCTGCTAATATCTAATTCATCAACATCGGTGTAGAACAGCTGTAAGTTATTAAATGATTCGGATTCCTTTCTAATGGCTGAACCCAGCTGACCATTGGCACCAGTTACAAGAATTTTCATGCTAAGTTAGTAAGTTGAAGTATAAAAAAAGTTTAGGTCAGCATCCTTTAATGCCGGATGAATGTTATCCTTAGCCGATACTATGGCCTGTTCCGTAGGAATTATCCAGTCGATACCAATTTCGGGATCGTTGAAACGGATACCCCTGTCGGCTTCAGGTTTATAGTACTGGTCGCATTTGTAGGTTACAATTGCAAATTCGCTTAGTACTACAAATCCATGGGCAAACCCCTTGGGTATGAGTAGCTGGTATTTATTGTCATCGGAAAGTTCAATGCCAACGTATTTTCCGAATGTAGGAGAGTTTTTTCTGATATCAACAGCTATATCTAAAATATTTCCGTTAATAACCCTAACAAGTTTTGTTTGTGCGTATGGCGATAGCTGGTAGTGTAATCCACGTATTACCCCTTTTTTGGAAAACGATTCGTTATCCTGTACAAAGGTTATATCGATCCCTAATAGCTTGAGAGTATTATGGTTATAACTTTCAAAAAAGTAGCCCCTGCTATCGCTAAAAACCTTTGGTTTTAGGAGTAGTACATCGGGAATGCTTGTTGGCTCAACAGTCATGGCTCAATTTTTTACACGTAAAATTTTTCGTTAGCTATTTCGTAAAGGTATTGTCCGTACTGGTTGTTAGCCAATGTATCGGCAAGTTTTAGCAATTGTTCCTTTGAGATAAATCCATTTCGGTAGGCAATTTCCTCAAGACAGGCAATTTTCAAACCCTGTCTATCTTCAATGGTTTTAATGAAGTTCGAAGCCTGAAGCAGGCTCTCGTGGGTGCCGGTATCGAGCCAGGCCATGCCTCGCCCCATTACTTTAAGGACAAGTCTTTTTTCATTAAGGTAAAGCCTGTTAAGGTCAGTAATTTCCAGCTCTCCACGTTTTGATGGTTTAAGTGATTTTGCCTTTGCCACCACGTCGTTGCTGTAAAAGTAAAGGCCCGTTACCGCATAGTTCGATTTGGGTTTGGCAGGTTTTTCCTCGATGCTGATAACTTTCCCCGTTTCTTCGAATTCGGCTACGCCATAGCGCTGGGGGTCTTTTACGTAATAACCAAAAACTATGGCACCATCCTTGAGGTTCGCACTTTCCTTCAGAAGTTCGCTGAGGTTCCCTCCGTAAAAAATATTATCGCCAAGTATAAGGCAAACGCTGTCGGTTCCAATAAATTTCTCTCCAATTATAAAGGCTTGGGCAAGTCCATCGGGTGATGGCTGTATGGCATACTGAATATTCAAGCCTAAGTGTGAACCGTTGCCTAAAAGATCTTGGTAAAGGTGTATGTCTTTTGGGGTTGATATTATGAGAATCTCTCTAATTTGAGCTAGCATAAGCACCGATAGAGGATAGTAAATCATTGGTTTGTCGTAAATGGGAATTATCTGTTTCGAAATACTTTTGGTTAAGGGGTAAAGTCGTGTTCCCGCACCTCCTGCTAAAATTATTCCTTTCATTTGATATGGTTTAATTTGTGTTTAGCTGATATATAAATTTTTTGCAAATGCAAAGCGTGCACAAAGTTAAGATTTGGCTAATGTAAAACAAAAAAATCATGAGTCCAGCCTAAAAAGGTTTATGCGTTAGACGTTAAACGTGAGTCGTTAAACGTTAAGCGTTAGGCGTAAGACCTAAGGCGTATGGTAAATTTATAATTGAGCCGACTTTAAAAAAGTAAAAAATGAAATCTTTAAACCACGTTGGATATATGCTTAATTTAAAAAACATTGCGCTTTATCATATAAATTATCTAACGGGGTTAATCGCTGAGAATCGCAAAGGATTTATACAGAGTGCCGCAGAATATTGAGTTCAGTCTAAATAGTTTATAAAGTTGAAAGTTCATAAAGTTCATAAAGTTTATAAAGATAAAACAAATTCCATAACGTTTTTTAAAATGCTGACAATTAACAACATAACTTGTTTTGGTAAAATAAAACATGCTTTTTATACCGGACTCAATATTGATTTTCAAAATTAATACCATTTTTTTAATTCATCGGTGTTCATAACTCGTGCCATCGTGCCTTCGTGCCATCGTGCCATCGTGCTATCGTGCTATCGTGCTATCGTGCCATCGTGCCATCGTGCCATCATGCCATCGTGCCTTCGTGCTTTCGTGCTATCGTGCTATCGTGCCATCGTGCCTTCGTGCTATCGTGCTATCGTGCCTTCGTGCCTTCGTGCCTTTCGGAGCATACTCATAGTTGCAACTTGAAATATTCGATGGTGTTCCTCAATCCATCATCAATATTTACTTTGGGTTGCCATTGGGGCAGTATTTTGTGCGTTAATGCCATGTGGGGTTTACGTTGTTTGGGATCATCGGTAGGGGCTGGCTCAAAGGTTATTTTCGATGTGCTTCCAGTAATTTCGATTATTTTGTGGGCTAAGTCAATAATTCTGTACTCTTCGGGATTGCCGATATTAACAGGTCCCGTAAAATTTTCAGGGCTATTCATCAACATAATTAGGGCATCAACTAAATCGTCAACATACATGAAGCTTCGGGTTTGCAATCCATCGCCATATATGGTGATATTTTGATTGGTAAGGGCTTGTACAATAAAGTTTGATATTACCCTGCCATCGGTTAGGCTCATTCTTGGCCCGTAGGTGTTAAAAATTCGAGCAATCTTAATTGCCACATTGTTTTGTACGTGATAGTTTACAAACAAGGTTTCAGCGCATCTTTTCCCCTCATCGTAACAAGCTCTTGGCCCAATGGGATTCACATTACCCCAATAATCTTCGGGCTGTGGATGTATTTCAGGGTCCCCGTAAACCTCGCTGGTTGATGCCTGTAGTATTTTGGCCTTTACCCGTTTGGCTAAACCCAGCATATTTATTGCGCCCATTACCGATGTTTTGATGGTTTTAATGGGATTTTGCTGGTAATAGATTGGCGATGCCGGGCAAGCAAGATTGTATATTTCGTCAACCTCGGCATAGTATGGAACGGTAACATCATGGCGCACCAGCTCAAAGTAGGGGTGAGATATCAAATGAACAATGTTCTGTTTGTTTCCGCTAAAGTAGTTGTCAAGGCCAATTACCTCATCCCCCTCAGTTAGCAGGCGTTCACATAGGTGTGAACCAATAAAGCCAGCACCTCCGGTTACCAGAATTCGTTTCCGCATGTTTAAAAGCATTTACTTTACCAAAAGTATGATATTTTGGTCAGATTTGATGTAAATCATCCAAACTTGTTGATATTCATTTTAAAATAATAGGGTAAATTTGATTTTATTTTAGAAAGTTATGTATTTTTGCAGGTTGAATTTTACTTACAAATAATGTCTAACAAATTAACATTCTGAAAGTTAATGACAATGAATGATGAAAATGCCAAAGAGGCTTTAAAGAATCAGGAAGCAGGAATTTCCGATTTTGATTGGATCTCTTACGCTGACGATCACGCTTACGATCAAGGCGAGCGTAATGAGCTCGAAAAAATTTACGACCAAACCCTATCAACCGTAGCCGAAAATGAGGTGATTGAGGGTACTGTTGTTGGAATCACAAAACGTGAGGTCTTTATCAATATCGGTTATAAATCCGAAGGGGTCATCAGCATCAGCGAATTTCGCTACAACCCCGATTTGAAGGTTGGCGATAAGGTTGAGGTTTACGTGGAAAGCTCCGAGGATAAAAAAGGACAGCTGGTGCTGTCGCACAAGAAAGCACGCGTTCTGCGTTCGTGGGAACGTGTTAACGAAGCTTTTGATAAGGGCGAAATTATTAAGGGTTACATCAAGTGTCGTACCAAGGGCGGTATGATTGTTGATGTATTTGGTATTGAGGCTTTCCTTCCAGGTTCGCAAATTGATGTTAAGCCAATTCGCGACTACGATGTTTTTGTGGGTAAGGTTATGGAGTTCAAGGTTGTTAAAATCAACCATGAATACAAAAATGTTGTTGTATCGCACAAGGCGCTTATCGAAGAGGAACTCGAACAACAAAAGAAAGAAATTATTGCTAAGCTCGAAAAGGGTCAGGTTCTTGAAGGAACTGTTAAAAATATTACCAGCTATGGGGTGTTCATTGACCTGGGTGGTGTTGACGGGCTTATCCACATCACTGATCTATCGTGGGGGCGAGTTAATCACCCCGAGGAGGTTGTTCAGCTCGACCAGAAGTTGAACGTTGTTATTCTCGATTTCGACGACGACAAGAAGCGTATTGCCCTTGGCCTCAAACAGCTTACTCCCCATCCATGGGATTCACTTGATGAAAACCTCAAAGTGGGCGATAAAGTTAAAGGTAAAGTGGTGGTTATTGCCGACTATGGTGCATTTGTTGAGATTGCATCAGGCGTTGAGGGCCTAATTCACGTTTCCGAAATGTCGTGGAGCCAACACCTGCGTAGTGCACAGGAATTCCTTAAAGTTGGCGATGAGATTGAAGCGGTTATTCTCACCCTCGATCGTGAGGAACGTAAAATGTCGCTTGGTATCAAGCAGCTCAAACCCGATCCATGGACCACCATTGAGGAAAAATATCCCGTTAACTCAAAGCATAAGGCTAAAGTTCGTAACTTTACCACCTTTGGGGTATTCGTTGAGCTCGAAGAGGGTGTTGATGGATTAATCCATATTTCTGATTTAAGCTGGACCAAAAAGATTAAACACCCTGCGGAATTCACAAATATTGGCGACGAAATTGATGTTGTTGTTCTTGAAATTGACAAGGAAAATCGTCGCTTAAGTCTTGGCCACAAGCAGCTCGAGGAAAATCCCTGGGATGTATTCGAAACCATTTTCACCGTTGATTCCGTTCATGAGGGTACCATTCTTGAAGTTTTTGATAAAGGAGCAGTTATTGCATTACCCTACGGGGTTGAGGGCTTTGCCACACCTAAACATCTGGTTAAGGAAGATGGTACAGCTGCAAATGTTGACGAGAAATTACCCTTCAAGGTTCTTGAATTCAATAAGAATGCTAAACGTATAATTGTTTCGCACAGCCGTACTTTTGAAGATGAGAAGAAGATTGAAGAAAAGACTGAAAAAAAATCTAAGGCTTCATCAACTCAAAAAGTGGTAAAAAAGTTGAATTCTAACATAGAAAAAACTACCTTAGGAGATATTTCTGAACTTCAAGCTCTAAAATCAGAACTCGAAGCAAATCAGAAAAAATCTGATAGTTTGAGCGAAGAGTAGTTAATGTGTTGCGAAAGTTTAACCATTTAATCCTGAATGAAAATGGAATTCAAAATTCAGAAATTCGAGAAGTTCACCCAGATAGAGGTGCTCGAGGAAAAGCTCGACACTAACATTGCGCCCAGCTTAAAATCGGAGTTAGTTTTAATCTCAGGCAATGCTGAACGTAATATCGTTCTCGATCTGAGCAGTTGCCGTTACTGCGATTCTTCAGGGTTAAGTGCGATTCTTGTTGCAAATAGGCTGTGTAAAAATGCTGGTGGTACTTTTGTTCTTACCGGACTTACCGATGCCGTTGAACGTTTAATTACCATTTCGCAACTCGATACGGTGCTTAATATTGCCTACTCAAAAGAAGAGGCCGCACAGATAATTGAGAAAGCAGAAAACGAAGCTAAAAAGTGACGTTTGCAGTTACCATACTGGGTAGCAGCTCTGCTTTACCTACATCAAAACGTTTTCCTTCTGCTCATGTACTTAACGTACATGAGCGGTTTTTTTTAATTGATTGCGGTGAAGGAACACAAATACAGTTTCGGAGATTTAAGCTGCCCATGTCCCGCATTAACCATATCTTTCTCACCCATTCCCATGGTGATCATGTGCTCGGAATTTTCGGATTAATATCATCCTTTAACCTTTTAGGTCGTCATACCGACCTTCATGTTTATGGCGTGCCCGATTTTGAGGAGATTCTTTTTAAAAATATAGAGTATTTTACCGATCGGATGTCTTTTAAAGTCGTTTACCATGCTGTTGATCCTTTCAGGGTTGAAGAGATATATTCCGATAAACACGTTATAGTGTCAACCTTGCCCCTACGCCATAGGGTACCGGCAGTAGGTTATCTATTCAGGGAAGCGCCAAAACCACTGAATATCCGAAAGGAATTTGTTGCAAAGTATAATCCTTTACTGTCGGATATTGTAAAGATCAAAAATGGTTCAGACTACATCACTTCTGAAGGTGTTGCTATACCAAACGCAGAAATCACCTACATATCGAGTTTGCCTCGATCGTACGCATACTGCTCCGATACGCTATATAGCGAAAGGCTTGTGGGTTTAGTTAAAAACGTCGATTTACTGTACCACGAGGCAACCTTTTTGCAATCCGAGTTGAAGTTAGCCAGGTCAACTGGCCATAGTACCGCGCAACAAGCTGCAACTGTTGCCCTAAAGGCAAATGTCGGGAAACTGCTTATTGGCCATTTCTCATCGCGGTACTCCGATGAAAGTAAATTTCTAAATGAAGCTCAGGAAGTCTTTCCAAATACCGAGTTAGTTAACGATGGTCAAAAATTTTTAGTCCAACAAAAGTCGTCATGCTAATCAATTATTTTAACTATTTAATCATATAATGGTTGATGGAAGTTAGTTGTTCGTTGTCCGTTGTTCGTTGTTCGGAAAAATAGTTGATGGTTGACGGTTGATATCTTTTGAATTTCAA
>DFYV01000071.1:44074-50901 GCA_002383425.1 Bacteroidales bacterium UBA4073
TAGTTGTTCGGAAAAAGGAATCTTTAATTCGTAATTCGTAATTCGTAATTCGTAATTCGCAATCTTGAATCTTGAATCTTGAATTTATAACCTTTAACCTTTAACCTTTAACCTTTAACTTTTAACTTTTAACTTTTCTTTTCCTATAACCTCAAAAAAAGAATTAACCGAACAATAATTAGTTCTATTTTCTTACCTTTGCAATTCAAAGTGTTTGTTTTTCCATGCATCAGAAAATTTTGATACTCGATTTTGGTTCACAGTACACCCAACTCATTGCTCGGCGGATTAGAGAGTTCAATGTTTACTGCGAGATACATCCTTATAGTAAAATTCCAACGCTCGACAATACGGTAAAGGGAGTGATTCTTTCTGGTAGCCCCTTCTCGGTTAGGGATCAAAATGCGCCTAAACCCGATTTATCGGCAATTAAGGGGAATATCCCCTTGCTTGGGATTTGCTATGGAGCCCAATTAATTTCACAGACCTATGGTGGCGAGGTGATGCCTTCGGCAAACAGGGAGTACGGACGTGCAACCCTCGAAGTTATTGATGGCAGTTGTCCCTTATTTAATAACCTGTCACCAAAATCGCAGGTGTGGATGTCGCATGGCGATACTATTACTAAAACTCCAACGAACTTTAAAATTGTTGCCAGCACCGCCGATGTAAGGGTTGGCGCTTTCAGCGTGATTGGCGAACAAACATACGGTATTCAGTTCCACCCTGAGGTTTACCATAGTGTTGAAGGTTCAAAACTTCTAAAAAATTTTGTGTTCGACATTTGTGAATGCAATCCGAGCTGGACACCCGCATCGTTTATTGATGAAACGGTTTCAAACCTCCGGGAACTTATTGGAAACGATAAGGTGGTTCTTGGCCTATCTGGAGGGGTTGACTCATCGGTTGCAGCATTGCTGCTGCATAATGCCATAGGTTCCAATCTTACCTGCATTTTTGTCGATAATGGCCTTCTCCGTAAGAATGAGTTCTCGCAGGTGTTGGAATCGTATCAGAATTTGGGGCTTAATGTTATTGGAGTAGATGCAAAATTAAAATTTTACGGCGAGCTGAAAGGCGTTTCCGAACCTGAACAAAAGCGAAAAATAATAGGCAGAATTTTCATTGAGATTTTCGATGAGGAAGCTCACAAGATCAAGGATGTTAAATGGCTTGCGCAGGGTACCATTTACCCCGATGTCATCGAGTCGG
This sequence comes from Bacteroidales bacterium UBA4073, assembly GCA_002383425.1. GTDB lineage: Bacteria > Bacteroidota > Bacteroidia > Bacteroidales > Tenuifilaceae > Tenuifilum. The sequence goes on from DFYV01000071.1 coordinate 45,287, forward strand.
TTTCGGTAAACGGCCCCTCAGCTACCATTAAGTCCCATCACAACGTGGGCGGTTTGCCCGAAAAAATGCAACTGAGGGTTGTTGAACCCTTACGATTGCTATTCAAAGATGAAGTCCGTAAGGTGGGAAAGGAGTTAGGTTTACCTGTTGGAATCCTCAATCGTCATCCATTTCCTGGGCCAGGCCTTGGCGTGAGGGTATTGGGAGAAGTTACCCCTGAGAAGGTAAGGCTCTTACAGGAAGCCGATAGTATATACATTCAAGGATTGCGCGAGGTAGGATTGTACGATAAAATATGGCAGGCAGGTGCCATTCTGCTTCCTGTCCAATCGGTGGGAGTGATGGGCGATGAGCGAACTTACGAGTATGTGGTTGCCCTTCGAGCAGTAACATCAACCGATGGAATGACCGCCGATTGGTTTCACTTCCCATACAACTTTTTAGCTCGCATTTCAAACGAGATTATCAATAGGGTTAAAGGCATTAATCGGGTGGTTTACGATATTAGCTCTAAGCCACCTGCCACAATTGAGTGGGAATAAATTTTTGTTCATGCGTATGAAAAAACGTTTTTCTATTTTAATTCTTGCTGTTACCCTGGTGTTTACCGCGGGGGCACAAAATAATTCCAGCTTTAGTGCTTACAAGTTTGTTCGCTTTGTCCAATACCTATCAGCGAATTATGTCGATACTATCAACGTTAATGAGCTGGTTGATGATGCCATAATTGAGATCCTGGGGCAGCTCGATCCCCACTCAATTTACATTTCCAAGGAGGATGTTCAGGCCATGAACGAACCCCTTGAAGGAAATTTTGAGGGAATTGGGGTTGAATTCAACATCCTGAACGATACCCTAATGGTTGTTAATCCCATATCGGGTGGTCCCTCGGAACGCGTGGGTATCATGGCAGGTGATAGGATTATCGCCATCGATGGAAAACCAATTACAGGTATTGGGCTAAAAATCCCCGATGTTCACAAGTTACTCCGTGGTCCTAAAGGAACCAAGGTGGACGTTAGAATTTTACGTAAGGGGATTGCTCAACCATTAGATTTTACCATTATTCGTGATAAAATACCCATTTACAGCATTGACGCCTCATACATGGCTCGCCCCGGAGTTGGGTATATCAAGATTAACCGTTTTGCTGCAACCACTGAACAAGAATTTGTCGAAGCCTTAGAAAAGCTGGAAAAGGAAAAGATGGCCGATTTAATAGTCGATTTAAGGAATAATGGTGGGGGATTCCTCAATTCGGCCTATGAGCTGGCAAGCTACCTTTTTGAACCTGGGAAATTGATAGTTTACACTCAGGGGCGAAATAGCCCTCGTACCGATTATTTCTCCCATTTCCGTGGACGGAAACCATTTAAAGGTCGATTGGTGGTAATTACCGACGAAGGCTCGGCATCGGCAAGTGAAATTCTTGCCGGCGCAATACAGGATTGGGATCGTGGTGTAATAGTGGGTAGGCGTACTTTTGGGAAAGGCCTGGTTCAAAACCAGCTGCCTTTACCCGATGGATCCATGATACGCTTAACAGTGGCCAAGTACTTTACCCCATCGGGCAGAGCCATTCAAAAGCCTTACACAAAAGGCGATGCTAAAGATTACTATTTGGATTTGGAAAAACGGTTTAATACTGGTGAACTTTTTAATCAGGACAGCATTCATTTTCCCGATTCGTTAAAGTACACCACATTGGTGAAAAAGAAGATAGTTTATGGCGGGGGTGGAATAATGCCCGATGTGTTTGTTCCACTTGATACCGCATACTACTCCACTTACTATGGTAAACTCGTGAGGGCTGGAGTCATAAACCAGTTTGCCATAACCTGGGTTGATGCAAACCGTGAAATGCTTAAAAAGAAGTACCCTCGGTTTGATGTGTACAGTAAGCATTTCGAGGTTACCCCTACCATTCTTGACGAGCTCTTTACTTTTGCCGAATCACAGCAAATAGTTCGTGACAATGAAGGTATTAAAACCTCCACCGATGAGTTGAAAGTACAGCTGAAAGGCCTTTTTGCCCAATCGCTTTTTGGTTCAGGCTTTTACTACCAGGTTACCAATGAACGTGATGAATCGTACCTCAAAAGTCTTGAGGTATTAAACAGCTGGAACCGTTATAAGCATTTAGTACAATAATTTTTTGTTTTTTAAATTTCTCGTTTTAAATTTCACAGGTCATTTTATGACCAATTAATTAAGCTATGGAAATAAATAATGATTTCAAGCAGTTGGGTTTATCGGAAAAAGCCCTGCTAGCAGTAAAGAAGAAGGGTTTTGAGTTACCATCGCCTATTCAATCAATAACCATACCGGTTTTACTTAATGAGAAATGCGATGTAATTGCGCAAGCTCAAACAGGAACCGGGAAAACCGCAGCTTTTGGCTTGCCAATTGCTGACCTGCTCGAGGGACAGCCAAGGGGAATTAAAGCGTTAGTGCTTGTACCAACCCGTGAGCTTGCACTTCAGGTTTGCGATGAGATGATCTCGTTAGCCGAAAAGCGGATTGTTATTGCTGCAGTTTATGGGGGACAATCAATTTCGGAACAGCAACGCCGCATCAGAAAAGGGGTTGATGTGGTTGTGGGTACTCCAGGTCGTATTCTTGACCTTATTGATCGGGGAGACCTCGACTTCAGCCAGCTGCAAATATTCATTCTTGATGAGGCCGATGAAATGCTAAACATGGGTTTCATTGAGGACATTGAAACTATCATGAAGCACACCCCTAAAGAAAAAAGGGTGCTTTTATTCTCGGCCACCATGCCCGATCGTATTGTGAAGCTGGCCAGGAATTACATGAAAGAACCCAAAAGGCTTGAGGTTGATAAAGCCATGCCAACTACTGGGTTAACGGATCAAATTTACTTTGAAGTTCGCGAAGGCGATAAGTTTGATGCCCTTACTCGTATAATAGATATTGAACCTGAATTTTACGGGTTGGTATTTTGTCGTACCCGCAACGATGTTGATGTAGTTACCGGAAAACTGATTGAAAGGGGATATGCTGCCGAAGGTTTACATGGCGAAATATCGCAGGCACAAAGGGAAAAAACCTTAAATCGCTTCCGCAAACAGCTTATCAATATTCTCATAGCTACCGATGTTGCTGCTCGGGGTATTGATATAATTGATCTAACCCATGTTATAAACTATAACTTACCGCAAGACCCCGATTCGTATATTCACCGTATTGGTAGAACCGGCCGTGCAGGTAAACAGGGAACTGCCATAACCTTTGTTTCACCTGAGGAGTACCGCAAGCTTAATTACTTCCAAAAAGCTACTAAATCAAACATACGTAAGGAACTCCTCCCTACTGCTGAGGATATTGTGGCTGTTAAACGCGAAAAGATTAAACAGGAACTTTACGAGATCATTAACCAGGAAAATTATGCCGATTATCTGGGCATGGCCGAGGATTTAATCGAAACAAACAGCCCCGAAGTGGCTTTAGCCGCCCTACTTAAACTTGCCTTCAAAAGCCAGCTCGATGTTTCGAGTTACTCTGAGATTAGAACATTCCGTGTCGATGCAAAAGGAACAACACGTTTGTTTATTGGTTTAGGGAAAAATGATAATATGACTCCTAAAAAGATTTCAGAATTTATACGCAAAGAGGTAAAGATTCCAGATAGAAATATTGACGACATTCTTGTTCGGGACGATTTCTCATTTATCACAGTACCTTTTACCGATGCCGAAAAGATTCTGTCAGCTTTTTCTAACAGAACGCAAGATGGTAAACCCCTTATAACAAAAGCGAAACCCAAGAAGTAGTTAGCTAAATGCCATGAGTGAGAAATTTCAAATGGTAGCCAAAACCCTTCAGGGTTTAGAGAATGTTTTAGCCGAGGAATTACACGAAATTGGAGCCGAGAATATAGAGCTGGGATGCCGGGCGGTTACCTTTTCCGGAAACAAAGAAACTCTTTATAAATCAAATTTCTGGCTTAGAACCGCATTGCGCATTTTAAAGCCAATCCATGTTTTCAACGCCAGAACAATTGATGAGTTTTACGGAAATGCCCGAAAATTCGATTGGACATCAGTGATGGATATTTCCCAAAAATTTGCTGTTGAAAGCGTGGTTAATTCGGAACTGTTTCCGCATTCCCGGTATATTGCCCTAAAACTGAAGGATGCAATAGCCGACCATTTTCGCGATCGTTTTGGTAAACGTCCCTTTGTTGACCCCAAAAAACCTCACATACAGTTTCATGTTCACGTGAATAACGATATATGCACGGTTTCGCTCGATTCTTCAGGCGAATCGTTGCACCGACGAGGCTATAGGGTTGTACAGGATGTGGCACCCATTAACGAGGTGCTTGCAGCCGGACTTATTAAGCTATCGGGTTGGGATGGCGATTCCGTATTTATCGATCCCATGTGTGGCTCCGGCACAATCATCATTGAAGCTGCTCTTATTGCCTATGGCATTGCCCCTGGCATTTTCCGCCAACACTTTGGCTTTGAGAACTGGCTCGATTTTGATGATCAGCTTTTGCAGTCAATTTACAATGACGATAGCCGTGAGCGTAATTTTGAGTACTTAATACTTGGACGCGATATTTCCAAACGGGCTTTAGCATCGGCTATGGAAAATGTAAAGGAATCGGGGTTACAAAAAAAGATTGATCTGGCTGTGGCTTCAATTTTCGATTACAATCCTCCAAGGGTTGACAGGGGAATGGTAATTACCAATCCACCCTATGGCGAAAGGCTCAAAAAGGATCAAATTGAAAATTTCTATAAGCAGCTATCGGATGTGTTTAAGCAAAAGTATCAGGGATACGATGTGTGGCTTATAAGTTCAAACCAGGATGCGCTTAAAAGTTTTGGTTTAAGACCATCAAAAAAAATTACCCTTTTTAACGGCGCTCTGGAGTGTAAATACCAGCGATTTTCGATGTACAGGGGTAGCCTTAAGCCAAAACAGAACTAAGCACAATGGCTGCTCAACGCAAAATGAAATTAGAAGGTAGAAAGCAGAAGGCAGAAATTTGAAGGCAGACAGTTTTAAAAGAAATACTAAACATTCTAAATTCGAGTCCACTCCGAAAAGCACGATAGTACGATAGCATGAAGGCACGATAGCACGAAGGCATGAAGGCACGATAGCACGAAGGCACGATAGCACGAAAGCACGATAGCACGAAAGCACGATAGCACGATAGCATGAAAGCACGATAGTACGATAGTACGATAGCACGAAAGTACGAAAGAACGAAAGAACGATAGCACGAAGGCACGAAGGCACGAAGGCACGATAGCACGAAGGCACGATAGCACGATGGCACGAATGCACGATGGCACGAATGCACGAAGGTACGAAGGCACGAAAGCACGATAGCATGAAGGTACGAAGGCACGAAAGCACGATAGCATGAAGGCACGAAGGCACGATAGTACGATAGTACGATAGCACGAAAGTACGAAAGAACGAAAGAACGAAGGTAAGAATTATGAAAAGAGATAAATTAAAAAATGCATGGGATGCAACAAACCCAGAAAATCCGTCTCGTCAGGATAATTACAGCGATAAAATTTGTAACGTACCTAAAAGCAATATTTGAATTACGTAATGCAAATTTTCTA
>DFYV01000090.1 GCA_002383425.1 Bacteroidales bacterium UBA4073
CAAGATTTTTTTGATAAAAATTTAGGAATTAGAGTTTAAGGTTAAAGGTTAAAGGATAAAGATTCAATATTCAAAATTTCAGATTTCAGATATCAGATTCCAGATTCCAGATTCCAGATTTTAACGTATAACACTTATCGTCTCACGTTTAACGTCTCACACCTCACGTCTCACGTCTAAATCCTAACATTCCTTGTCGAACTACTTCTTCAAACCCATTGTTTCTAAATTTTGAAACTTTTGCTAACTTTGCCTCGTTTAACAAAAACAATAAATGAGATACTTCGAAACAGAATTTTTAGATGAAGCAAAGAAATTTTTAAAAACACTTCATCCAAAAACTGCAGAAAAAGTATTTTACAACATTGACCTTGCTGAACAGACTAATAACACAAGAATTTTCAAGAAACTACAAAACGAAATTTGGGAGTTTCGGATAAATTATGCAGGACTTAAAATCAGACTTCTTGCATTTTAGGACAAAACCGACAATAAGAAAACTTTGGTAATAGCAACCCACGGTTTCATTAAAAAGGTGGACAAGGTTCAGACAAATGAAATTGGTCGGGCTATAAGATTAAGAGAAAGATACTTTGAGAGTAAACGAAAAAAGTAAAAAAAAGTGGCAACAAATGCGATGAGGACCTACACACTTGCCGAGATGAAAGACGAATTCATCGGGAAAGTCGGCACAAAAGAGCGTGACGAATACGAATACGAACTTCGAATGGAAGTTTTGGGGAAAATGATAAAGGCAGCCAGAAAAGAACGTCATTTGACTCAAGAACAACTTGGCGAACTGGTGGGTGTGAAGAAAGCTCAGATTTCAAAACTAGAAAGTAGTGCGAACAGCGCTACTATAGATACAATTTTAAAAGTGTTCAAAGCACTTAAGGCAGAAATTAACTTTAACGTGAAACTCGAAAACAATTTTGTAAAACTCGCTTAGAGAAAAAAAACCGAACGCCCAACGTCCAACGCCCAACATCTATGAACTTTTTTGACTGGGCTCATTAATATACATAACCTTGAATTAATATCTTATTGAGTCACCTACGAAAATCTCTTTCATTGCATGCGAACCAAAATACACACAATTGAGAGATAGCACGATGGCGCGAGATGAATTGAGATTTTCATAATTTCCATTAGTCCGGATTTGTGTATATAGTGATTAACCCCGATATGTGTTCTTATTTCTCCCATTTCGTGCCATCGTGCTATCGTGCCTTCGTGCCATCGTGCCATCGTGTCATCTTGCTATCCTGCTATCGTGCTATCGTGCTATCGTGCTATCGTGCTATCGTGCCATCGTGCCATCGTGTTGTCGTGCTTTTCGGTGCATACTTATCTTATGGAATCTTTAAACGCAAACTTAATAGTCAGGTAGTTATTACTTAACATTTTTAGTTTAATTTTGGGAGTCATTACAGGTTAGTACATGACTTATTAAACATTTTGAAAATGAAAAAACCGATTTCACTGCTACTGGTACTTGCTGTTTTGCTGGTATCCTGTGGAACTCAGGATCGCAAGGCAAAGTATATTTTTTATTTTATAGGTGATGGAATGGGAACATCGCACGTTACCCTTGCCAAGCTTTACGCCGATAGCGTATTAAACGATAGCAATGCTGTTTCGTTTACGCAATTCCCGGTAGTATCGCATTCCACAACCTATGCGCAAAACCGGTACATTACTGGCTCTGCTGCTGCTGGTACTGCTCTTTCTTCCGGCACTAAAACTTCTATTAATACCATTGGCTTAACGTACGATAGAACCGATACGCTTTACAGCATTGCAAAAAAGTTTAAAGAGGCAGGTCGGAAGGTTGCCATTCTTACCAGTGTTAGTATCGACCATGCAACGCCTGCAGCCTTTTACGCTCATGTTGGTCATCGGGACAACTACTACGAAATTGCTAAGCAACTGCCTAAATCAAACTACGATTTCTTCGCCTCTGGCGGGTTTCTTGAACCCAACGGTTCAAAATCGGACTCAGGGGCAGTTAGCATCTATGAGCTTGGAAAACATTATGGCTATCATTTTACTACCTCTCTTACCGGGGTTGATTCCTTGGTGGCAGCAGGTGCAAAGTCGGTAGTTTACTCCGCTCCAAATTCAGCCTCAGGCAGTGCTTTGCAGTACGAAATTGATCGCTCTCCCTCCGACGTTACCCTGGCCGATATTACCCGTAAGGCTATTGATGTGGTGGATAATCCCAATGGCTTTTTCATCATGGTCGAAGGGGGTAAAATAGATTGGGCTGCCCACGATAACGATGCAGCTACCGTTATCCATGATGTACTCGCTTTTGCGCGTGCTGTTGATGTAGCCATCGACTTCTATAGTAAGCATCCCAACGAAACTCTCATCGTAGTTACAGCCGACCATGAGACAGGGGGGCTTTCTGTTGGTAACAGGGAGAATAAATACGACGTTCATGTTAATCTTTTACAGTACCAAAAGGTATCAAAAGAACGACTCCATAAGCTGGTTTCAGATTTTCAACTACAAAACCCAAAGGCTAAATTTGCCGATCTGTTAAGCCTTTTAGCAGAAAATACTGGTCTGTCAAAAGAAATTGAGCTCACCGATGCCGATATTCAAATGCTCATGGAGGCTTACAATTACGTGTTTAAGAGTTCACAATCACCCGAAACAACCACCTATAGCGAAACCGATCCTATTTCAAGGGTTGCCATACAGATTCTTAACTCAAAGGCTGCCATAGGGTGGACAACGGGTTCGCATACCGCTCAGCCTGTTCCGGTGTTTACAATTGGTTGTGGGCAGGAACATTTCACCCCCATGCTCGATAATACCGATATCCCAAAAATGATTTTACGGTCAGCAGCTCTGCGGTAAAACTCTAAACTTTGTCTCCACGTGTTTCATTAGAAATGATGGCTCTCGTAAATAACGCCAGAAACGTAAAGCGTTTAAATTCAAATATTTATAAATTTACCTTACGCCTTACCTTTCACGTTTCACGTTTCACGTTTCACGCCTATAAACTTTTTAATCTGGGCTCATTTAAGGTATTGTAAGTTCAGACCTCCTGACCCATGCTTGA